>CAJXEJ010000029.1 GCA_913052475.1 uncultured Dehalococcoidia bacterium | reverse complement strand
CAAGGATCCTTGACCCGTGCGAACTCCGCGGTCGATCATGAACCGTATATTTTTGTGCAGAGCCTCGAGATCGAGGGAATAATCCTCGGCAAAGGGTGTGGCCACGGCCACCATGGGTCCGCAAAGCCAGTTTCGCATTTGATCTGATTCCACAAACTTTCTCCTTCCTAATGATCGTTGATGCTCATCGATAGGGTTCTGTCAGAACTCGGCGTCGGGGCAGAATAGCATCGTTCCTCATTTACCGAGACGGTCTGTTCATGTCCTGCCCGCGCTGGATGTGGCATAAATCCAGTTTGGCGAGTCCTGTGAGGATCGAACCCACGACCTGCGGATTAACAGTCCGTTGCTCAACGAATTCTTGGCGATACAACTGCTGATTCGATAAAAGCTGACGCAGAATTTGCTGCTTAGTCAGATGCAATTTTTAAAAGATATAGCAGCTGATCCCCACTCAGCAGACGAATCGTCGACCGAGCTTCGGGTGACATATCAAACTAAAAAGTAAACCAGTGTTCGGGAGGTCGGATTCTCCGTTCGCAACGGGAGGAGAGTCGACTGGACGATGTCAGCGAGCTACATGTCGCGGATGCCACTTGGCCGACGGCGCGGTTGGTGCGGTCCAGCGAGACGTCTGTTCGTCGTAGAGGCCGTGACGATTTCGAGTAAGAGCCGTTGGCGCTCATTAATCGGCGGAGAGTTATGGCGGACGCTGAGACGTGCATATGATTCGCCACACTTTACTAAAGCGGGGTATCGGTCTTCGAGAAATCGGATCTACAGCACTAAACGGTTACCGATCCGTCTTTGCCGAGTACACCGCTGATTGCTTCGAGCATCCCGAGGTGACGATTGGCGTGGGCGATGTATCCGACCATAGCGTCGCCAACGTTCGTTTCGTTGTCGTGCCAGTCGGTAAATGGTGCGTTGAAAGAAGTGTCGTCGAATTTGCCAACCCTCTTTTCGAGAAGTTCAAATGCTTCGCTAGCGTAAGAACGAACCCGTGCCACACTCGGCAATGGCAGCGACTGTCCGGATTCGTTGCCAAGCCCGGATCCGGCTCCCCACATCCCAAGATTAACTCCATCGAAGCCCCATTCGTCTGCGACACCGGCGAATTCCCAAAGCTCCGGGGTTCTCTCATCGAATACAGGCGATAGCAACGCCTGTACGTAGTCAGCCCATCTTGCCATATGCCAGAGGTGCCACTTACACGATGGCGCGGTGGCCGCGGGCCACCTGGAGGCTTCTTCTTCGGTGAGGGTGTCGACTGCCTGTAGCAATTGGCTGTCGAGTTTATTGAGTCGGGCTGAAACGATCTCTGACGGTGTTGGGATAGGCATTTTCTATTTCTGAGAAATGATTGATCAGGAGAAGGCTAAATTTTTTTAAGGAAACCGAAGCATATTGTCTATGCGTGGAGCCTCTCCCATTCAGGATCGGGATGGGATGCGATGAATTCGTGATCGAGTTCGTAGCCAAGTCCCGGCTTATCGGGCAGGTGGAGGTGGCCGTCACGGATGTCTAGCGGTTCGGTGATTACCGAGTTGTAGTTTTTCAGCCCGTGTTCAGTCATCTCGAGTCGATAGATATTCGGAACGTTCATCAGTAGGTGTGCGCCGGTAATTACGTTGAAAGCGCCGGAAGCATCATGAGGGCTGATCGGCACGTAGTAAGTCTCGGCGAGGATTGCGATGCGCTTCATCTCAGAGATACCACCGGTCCAGCAAATGTCGGGCATGATGTAGTTGACCAAACCTTCTTGCAGGTACGGTGCGAAATCCCAGCGGGTGTACTGGCGTTCACCGATGCAGAGGTTGATATCAGTGTTCCGACGTAGCTGCCGATGTGCGTCGAGGCTTTCTGGCTGGAGCGGTTCTTCGAACCAAGTCAGATTGTGCTTCATCATTCGGTTGCACATTTCGGTGGCGGTCGAAACATCGAAGTTGCCGTGGGCATCGATCATGAGTTCGATACCGGGACCGACTGCGCTTCTCAACTCACCCATGAGATTGTCGGCGTACTCAGCACCGGCGGGTGAGATTTTGCCGTCGATGTAGCGTCGGTGTTTCTTGCCCATTTCGGGGCCGAATGGATCTAGCTTGAGGGCCTGATAGCCGAGAGCTACTTGCCGTTTTGCGTCGGCGACACAGGCATCAATGTCGTCGATGGAAGAAACGTGCGAATAGACGGGAACCGACTCGCGCATTTTGCCGCCGAGGAGATCCCAAACAGGGCGACCGGTCGCTTTTCCTTTGATGTCCCAAAGGGCCATGTCGACTCCGCTGGCGAGTGTCGTTCCGAAGCCGCGGGATCCCAGAGTGCCGAAACGGCGGTAGATGCGATGCCAGATGGCGTCGATGTCGCTGGCGTCCAGCCCGACCAATCCTTCAGCGAAGTCCTGACCTTCCAGATCGTTCTTAAGCATTTCATAGGCACGGCCAACTACTAGAGCTCCGCCACCACCGGAATTAGTTGATTCACCAACTCCGGTGATGCCTTCATCGGTGTCGATTTCAACGAACAACCAGGAGCGATTGCTGCTTTCAGGCCGGGTGAGATATACGCGTAGATCGGTGATTTTCATGATCGAGATTCCTATGGACAGCCTTGAACTCTAGTTTTGAACTGATGCCAGACAGAACTGTCGGATGACTGAGGCGACCGGATAGTACACCTCTTTCGGTGGTAGACTCCGCCCGAACTTCGAGAATCACTAGAAAAGCCGGCGATCGGCAGATGCTGCTGGCCTGGTATTTCAGGAACTGACACAGATGAGATTTTGCTACGCCCACCGCCGTTTCACTCTTTACCCGCAGTCGATCGACAGTTGGAACCTCGCACCAGAGAATTACTCAGACGATTTTCTGACGAAGACCAAAAGCCTCGGATTCGACGCCATCGAAGTCGGTCTCGAGGTGATGATCCAACTCGGCACCGAGCAGAAGATCAAAGACTTCGCCGCGAACTTTAGGAATTTCGGTCTCGAAGTCGGGTGCATCCGAGCGGGTGGCACGTTGCACGACGCACAGAACGGTCCGCGAAACCGTGAGCGTTTGGACGACGCGATCAGGTACGCAGGCTGGAGTGGCGCAGAGGTCGTGAATGGCGCGATGAGTGCTCAGATGCGACACCCCGAAAGTTTTCCGGGTGCGGGGAGCGGCCGGCCGGTATCGCAGGACGCCTCGAGAGACAACATGCTCTGGGTATACGAGGACCTTGCGCCGGTGTTTCAGGCTGCGTGCGCCAAGGCTGCGGACGCAGGAGCGAACATCACTGTCGAAGTTCACCAGAACTCCCCGGTCGATAACTCGTGGTCGGGGTTGTTGCTGCACGGATTGGTTGACCGACAGAACTTCGGAATCAACCCTGATATTGGCAACGTGCTCTGGACATACGACGTTCCTGAAGAAAATTTCGATGATTCTATCGAAGCTCTTGCTCCCGTCGCAAAGTACTGGCACTGCAAGAACCTCCACACGATCTATCATGCTGAAAACAATCGATCAGTATTCGTGCGAGTTCCGCTCCCTGACGGTGAAATCGATTACCGATACGCCATCTCTGCCATGCACGCTGCAGGCTACTCTGGCTACATGACCATTGAGGGTGTATCGGCTGGTGACCAGTGGGCCAGCGATGGGAAATCGATAGCGTACGCGAAGGCGATCTGGGACGATCTGGAGTCGTAAACTCCGCCTCCGAAGGTAAACATGAAGAAAGCCCCGGCAGTGCGTCCGAGGCTTTTCCTTTTCGACGAAAACGTGCCCGAAAGTCCAATCAACGGCGAGAGTTGGATGTATGCCCGCGCGACACGTTCTTGTGTAGAACTGATTGATGAACTTAACGCAGTAGATTCGGATCAGCAGGGGCAACTGAAATGAACAATCGAAACAAGCCAATGAACGTTCAGACGCAGGTTCAGGTCGCCACGCGATCGACCTCACTGGTTTCGTTCTTGTTTATCGCTCTTTTCGCTGCTCTTGTGACGGCGATGGCGTTTATCGGCTAATTTGCAGGCTTGGACAGGGTCGTTTTGGATTCCGTAGCATCCGGATCCTCGACCTTGACCGGTCTCGCCAAAACCAGCGCGACGATCCCGATAACGAAGATCCCGACGACCAACATGAACGATGAATCGAACGATCCTGTTGAATCGTGAACTGCACCTGCCACTAATGGCGCACCCGTACCTGAAGCAATCATTCCGACCTGCATCAGGCCCATTATTCCGCCGAATTCTTTCATGCCGAACGCTTCTTGTACGACGAGAACGATTAGCGCACCGAGTCCGCCGAACCCAAGTCCAAACACAAAGATTCCAACCCACATAAGGGGAGCAGCATCGACTTGGGCGATGATAAAAACTCCGATTGCCTGAAGCGAAACCGAGATTATCGTAGCGATCCGGGCAGTGATGTTTTCGCTCGCTCGACCGAATGCAAGTTTGGAACCAATCCCCATTCCCGCAATTACGCTGATAGCGGTCGTAGCGACTGCCGGCGTGAAACCACTTTCTTCGAAATGTTGCCGGAGCTGAGTCAGGACACCTTGATATGTGAACGTTGCGGCGACAAGCCCGATCATCACCAGCCAGAAGTTACGATTCATGAGGGCCTCTCTGACGGTAATACCTGTCTGGGAGGCAGCACGAGCGATCTGTGCCAGATCACCTCGCCCCGTGCGGTTCATTTCGGATTCGATCTTGTTTTCGTCCTCAACAATCACGAACAGGGCGACCGCACCAAGTGCAGCCATGATGAGTCCGAACGTGAGGTACGCCATCTCCCAACTGAGCGAGGCGATGATTGCGGCTGCAAGAGGCGGCATTGTTATTCCACCGAAGTTGTTGCCCGCCACAACCGCGCCCATTACACGTCCGCGGGTTTTCGGGAACCAGAGACCAACCATCTTGCCGACTGGCATGATCGTTGCACCCGGAAATCCGGCATAAACGAGTGAACTAAACAGATACCAGTGCCATAACTCGGTGATGAGTGGCCGAAGCAGGAATCCCGATGCGATCAGCAGAAGTGAGATGAACATGACCGGTCGTATACCGATTCGATCGCTCAGGTTCCCAACAAATGGTGCGAGGATTCCAGAGATGAACGAAAACGCTAGCGATAGGTTCAATTGGGTTTGTGTCCAGCCGAATTCCTCTTTGAGCGGACCAGCGAACTCTCCGAAAGAATATTGCGTCATGCCGACCGAAAGACCCGTCGACAAAAACACGACGACAGCGATTGGGTAGCCCCGGTAAATTCGACCCAGCATAGGAACAGTCATTACTCGCCCTACCGCACCTGAGTTGAAACTGAAGGCAGCTCACGTTTGCAAATGAACGGAACGATCTCGATATTGTTCAAGTTGGATGTATACTCCGCCCGCGTTCGGAATTGAACTGGGCGCTGGTTCGATTTAACGTGAGTCACGGTAGCACCAGAACGTGCGCAGTGGGCTTGTGTTCAGGTAAGTCTCGTCACTCGTGGAGTTTATTTTGAGACCCAGCAATGTTCGTGCAGCTATCAACAACGGCACCATTTCTCACAACCTGACGCTGACATTCCCAGAACCTACGATTGCTGAATGGGCCGGTTACGCAGGTTTCGAAGGTTTGCATCTCGATATGGAACACGGTGTGTTCGATTGGGAATCGGCAGAGATGATGTGCCGGGTCGCCGATATGCACGGCATGACCTGTACGGCTCGAATTCCAAACACGGAAACGGACACGATATTACGAGCGTTCGACCGAGGCTTGATGGGCATTTTGTGTCCGCACGTCGACAATGCAGAACAGGCGCAGCGAATCGCAATGGCATCGAGATTTGGACCCGAAGGCGAACGATCGTTTGGCACTTCACGTGGTCGAGACTACGGTATGCATAACATGACTCCCGTCGAGTACATGGCGGCTTTCAATCGTGAAGCGACCGTCGCGATTCAGATTGAAACGAAGAATGCGGTCGATACGATCAAAGACATTCTCGACGTTGAAGGAATTGACCTGATCACGTTTGGACCACAGGATCTAGCGCAGTCGCTCGGTCATCCCGGCCACGCCGATCATCCGGAGGTGCTGGAGGCAATGGAATCGGTGGTAGCGGCGGTTCACGATCGGGGGAGGTTGATGTCTTCCGATGTCGAGCGGGGAATCAATCTTGTCCAGTGGCTACCTGCGCAACTCAAGGACTGGTTAGAAGAGTCACGTTCGAAATAACGCAGGGGACATTCCAACAACCAACTACACCTCGAGGACAATTTCCAGATATATGACAACAGCTACTACACAGACAAAATACGAACCCGTTGCCGGTTGGGCAAAGCTTCCCATGGGAGTCACGTTCCGTGGCGACGCTACTTCGGTAGCAGTCGACTCACATGACAATGTCTACGTTTTCAACCGGGGTACTGACCCCATTGCAGTATTCGATCCCGAAGGTAATTTTGTCCGAGGCATGGGACACGGAGCGTTTGTTCGACCGCACGGTATAGAGATCGACGCGGACGATAATTTGTTTCTCGTCGACGACGATGGGCATATCGTCCAGAAGCGCACTAACGATGGCGAAATAATATTTACGCTGGGGACTCAGGGTGAATCGTGTGAATGGCAGAGCGGTGGTATGTTCAATCGTCCGACCGACATTGCTATTCATTCTGGAACGGGCGAGTTGTTCGTTTCCGACGGGTACGGAAACTCTCGGGTCCACAAGTTTGATCCCGATGGCAAGCACATCACGTCATGGGGCGAACCGGGAACCGATCCTGGCCAGTTCAGCCTGCCGCACAACATCAGCATGCTTGGAAACGACAGGGTGGTCGTAGCCGACCGAGAGAATTTTCGCTTACAGATATTTACGACCGATGGTGAGTTTGTCGAGCAGATTCATATCCACCATCCGATGTCGGTAACTCAGGGCAAGGGTGACGACGCTGCGTTGTACGTTGGCGAGATGATCCCCCCACCGGTGCAGCAGGGCGTACGTAACCTGGGAGCGATGATCGCTGTGCTTTCACCTGAAGGGGAATTCTTGCAGCATCTTGGTGGTCCGTTACCAGGGCAGGGTGTAGATCAGTTCACGGCTCCACACGGAATATCGACTGACTCCGAAGGCTCTGTATACGTAGCAGAGGTTGCATGGACGAACTATTTCTCGAAACCCGAAAATTCGGGAACTGAAGAACTTCCTCTTGGCGAAGTTGTGAGTCTTCGCAAGTGGAGGTGTGTGTAGAAATGTCCTCCGGCACTTGTTGTGCCAATCCAGTTATTTCAGGTCTTTAGCCAACGCGAATCAGGAACGAATCATGGTCAACGCCGCAACATCAGCATCCGTCTACGAGCCAGTCCCGTACTGGGCCAAACTACCGCACCCGATGTTCTTCAAGGAAGCTACTTCGGTGGCGGTCGATTCAAACGACAATGTCTACGTTTTCAACCGAGGCGATCACCCCGTCATCATCTTCGATAAAGAGGGCAATTTCCTCGAGACGTGGGGTGCTGGCGAGTTTGTTCGGCCGCATGGCATTACGATCGATGCGAACGACAATCTGTTTCTTGCAGATGACGATGCCCACATGATTGAGAAGCGCACGAAAGATGGCAAGCTGATCTTCCGAATGGGAGAGAAAGGCAAGGCGGCAGCGTGGCAGGAGGGCGATCCATTCAATCGTCCGACACATGTGGCGATCCAACCGGATTCAGGGGATCTGTTCATCTCAGATGGCTACGGGAACTCGCGAATCCACAAATACGATTCTGATGGAACCTACATCAAGTCGTGGGGTGAACCGGGTTCGTTGCCGGGGCAGTTTTCACTTCCGCACAACATCGCCATGAACGGAACGGACAAGGTGACCCTCGCTGACCGTGAGAATTTCCGACTTCAGACATTCACCACTGACGGTGAGTTCGTAAAGCAGATTCACTCACATCGTCCGATTGCGATCACAAACGGAAAGGGCGCCGACACGAACTTGTACGTCGCCGAAGCCGGTCCGCCTCCGGTTCAGGAGGGTGTTCGCAGACTGGGCTTGCGAGTGGTTGTGATGGATCGTGAAGGCAACGATGTCACTCAATTCGGTAACGAGCACGGTGGCGAGGGGCATGATCAGTTCATTGCACCCCACGCGCTCGCTGTCGATTCGGAGGGTTCGGTCTATATTGCCGAGGTTTCGTACACGGCGTTCGGCTCACAGCAGGACCCAGTCAGAGAGGTGACCAGCCTCCGCAAGTGGAAACGTGTCAGTGGATAGCTTTCAACAAAGGAGAGAACGATGAGTCCGGCAGGCGGAAAATTAACGCCTGAAGAGATCGATGAGTTTCTCGCGCAACCGATTATCGCTCGAATCGGAACCGTCAAGCCCGATGGATCGCCTCATGTGGCAGCTATGTGGCAACAATGGGACGGAGAGGCGATGTGGGTCATTCCTCGTAGTCGATCCAGTTGGTATGACAATCTGAGCCAGGAACCTCGTGTGTGCATTCTGTGCGCAGACGATGTGAACCCTGAACACACGCGGGTGACAATCGAAGGTATTGCCAAGGTTGTGAAAGGTCCGATCGCTTTGGTGGGTCGGACCAAGGATATTGCCGATGAAATGGCGGTGCGTTATATGGGATACGACGGACCGACGTATGCTTCGAAGACCGCTGATCGGCTGCGGTATCTGGTGAAAATCACACCGACAAAAATCACATCGTGGCGTGGTGAGTGGCATCCTCGTTACATCGTTACCGAGAACGATTAGGAACTGAAGCTTCTAGTTGTTGGTCGAAGCTAGCGAGTTTTTCGCGGCCCAGATCCTGATCTGAGCACCGTGTTCCTGATAGTGAAGCACGGTGCATGAATCGATCATTTCTCGGAACGGGTCGAACGGTTCGAAGTAAGCGCTCGGCGCTTTCGCAAGTTGATCGCGTAGCGACCTGTGTACCTGCTCCATCTCTTCAACGGTTCGGCGTGGTTCGTTTTCACTCTTCGTCTGTGCTGCTTCGGCGTTGAATCGATCGACATCGCCCACTGGCTCGATCTTTCCGCTATCGAGAGACGTGACCAACTCCCACTCCCATGTTGTGATGTGCCCAACAATGTCGGCCACCGACTGTTTTTCGAGCACGCCCGGTTTCGCCATGTCCTCGCTGACAAGGCGGTTAAGCGAGTTCCTGAACTGTCGCCAGCTATCGTCTATTGCGGCAAGTACTGCGCTTTTGCGGTCTTTCATGGTCGTTTGCCCGAATCTCCAAAATGCGTTGACAGGATACGTTAGGGGGACTAGCGTGGCGACTCTGCGCAGAGTCGTGGGAATGGATATCAAGAAAATACGATGGTGGCGAAGATATGACTAAGGTTGGCGAAGGTAAATTTCAGTACGAAGTAGACCGCGACTGGTTGCGCCACAAGCCAGCTTTCTGGGAGCTAGGGCAGTGTGCCGACGTTGGAGTCGACTCTCAGGACCGTGTGTGGCTGTTCAGCCGCTCAAAACATCCGGTTACATGCTGGACAACAGAGGGTCAGTTCATCGGGTCGTGGGGCGACCTCGGTCCCCTTGAAGGAGAATTCCGGGTTCCGCATGGTGTGTTCGTCGATAAAGACGATCACATCTGGCTTGCTGACCACCAGACCCACCAGATGACGAAGCACACCGAGAATGGCGACGTGCTCATGGAGCTCGGTGTACATGGTTATGCCAACATCACGGTCACATCTACGAACGAGCAGGGTGCGCCGTTCAACATGCCGACCGGACTAGCTACAACTACCGATGGACGTCTTTTCGTATCTGACGGCTACGCCAATCGAAGAGTCCACCGATTCAGTGCTGACGGCGTGCTTGAGCATTCATGGGGCGAGGCAGGCAAGGGACCAGGGCAGTTCTCGATTCTTCACAAGGTCGGAGTCGACAAGAACAACAAAGTCTACATCTGTGACCGTGAGAACAACCGGGTTCAGATCTTCGATGAAAACGGGAATTACCTGACTGAATGGACCGACCTCGTTGGCCCCGGTGATATCTTCTTCGATGACGATGTCGTCTACATCGTCGAACAGGGCGGTGGAAACGGTGTTTCGATCTGGACACTGGAAGGTGAATTGATCACACGTTGGCGAGGTAATCCCGACGCGTGTCAGGCCGCTCACGGTGGTTGGTTCGATTCGAAAGGCAACATCTACGTTGCTGAGATCGGCGAACCGGGGAGCGGCCAACGAGTAACCAAGTTCAGCTTGATTTAGCCTGAACTGAACTATGACTCCTCTCTCCCTGCAAGGGAGAACGCTAGGTAGAAAGCAAAGAAAAGCCCCGACCTGATAAATCCGGTCGGGGCTTTTTCGAATTTCTAGATTGCTGGAGATTAGACAAGTAGCTCTCGTAGTTCAGAAACGTGCGTGTCGCCGCGGAGACGGCCCAGTGCTTTTCGTTCGATCTGTCGAATTCGCTCACGGGTGAGGTTCAGTTCGCCTCCGATTTCTTCGAGAGTTCGTGGGCGACCGTCGAACAGACCGAATCGAAGCTCGAGAACACGACGTTCTCGATCCTGCAGGTGACCCAAAACAAGGTCAACTTGTTCTCGCATCGACGACTGTGCGGCAACATCAGCCGGTGCCGGTGCGGTGACGTCCTGAATCAGGTCACCAAGCTCGTTCTCCGCATCCTCGCCAATTGGCGTTTCGAGAGAAACAGGTTCCTGCGACATCTGAAGAATTTCAGATACTCGTTCAATCGAGAGCTCAACTCGCTTAGCGAGTTCCTCGACGGTTGGCTCGCGGTTCAGCTGCTGCCCCAGCTCACGACGTGCTCGCATGATCTTGTTCAGCGTCTCAACGACGTGAACTGGAATGCGAATCGTTCGTGCCTGGTCAGCGATCGCCCGGGTGATTCCTTGACGGATCCACCACGTTGCGTATGTCGAGAATTTGAATCCCTTGCGGAAGTCGAACTTCTCGATTGCTCGCATCAGACCGATGTTGCCTTCCTGAATGAGGTCAAGCATCGAAAGTCCACGGTTAAGGTGCTTCTTGGCAACGCTGACTACGAGTCGTAGGTTGGCTTCACCGAGGTGTCGTCGTGCTTTCTCACCTTCTTCTCGTACACGCATGATGTGTGCATTGAGGACAGGTGTGAGCGGCTGCAATTCGGCAAGGAAATCGGGTTTGACTACTTCGTCGGGCAGATCGTTCAGGATCGGATTAAGACCCAGAATGTCGACCATGTCAGCCGCAAGTAGGCGGGAAAGAACAGAGAGCTCAACCACCAGCTTGTGTGCCTCATCCGGTTCAACGCCGAGGGCATCGGAGAGATAGTTGATCAGTTCGTCTTCGCGTTTGCCGTCTACGAGTGCGCGTAGATCAGGATTGGCGAGTGCCTGACCGAGAGTAACCGGGGTTTCGAGACCGAGGTACTTTGCAACGGCCGACGAAGTATCGCCAACGGGACCGAGCTTCGTAAGAATCTCTGTGATGGTAGTGAACGGATCGGGTGTACCGATTTCGATGTCGCCCTGAATCTCCTTCTCGATCGCTTCGAGTCGCTGAGCAAGCTCAACGGCTCGTGCAAGCACAACTTCGTCTGCTGCAGTCAGTAGGGCAACGCGACCAATCTCACGAAGGTACATCCTGACGGTGTCTTCGGCAAGTTCGGTTTCTTGCACTTCCTGCTGGAGAGCATTGGTGATGCTGGTTGAAGAATCGGATGCCCGGGCTGCTTCCCACATATCCAGTTCTGATCGGGTTACGGCAGTAGCACCGCTCTCCGTCATCTGGTTCGCTTCGTCTTCAGTGCCTTCCATTCGAGTGAAGGAGGTTGTGTAACCATCTTCGCCCTCAAGGGCTGCTGACACGTCGTTGACGCGGGTTGATCGTCGCTTTTGGGCCAACGGTTGTTCCTTTCGGGCATTCTTTGCCCGTACCTGAACTTATCGAATATCCGGACAGATATTTAATCTCAGGTTTTCGTACTAGTGCCTCTCGCGCGGTCTGCCCCGCTTAATCTGCGGGGCATCATTTAGGTTGAGAATGGTGGCAAGCACTCAAGTTTTAGATGTTTCCAGCACTGGATGCGATGCCGTATGACCGTGATCAAGATTCGCCCGAACCCGGCTATACACGTTTGCCAATTCAACCGACTTTTCATTCTACGACATCCGATACCGGTTCTAAAAGGGGGTGCTTCTGGATTGATTACGAAATCCGTCATCTCAAAGGCAGATTTACTTTGGGAAAAGCGCGAAATAACCGGTTAATCCCAGTTGATTACGAACTTGCCAGGCGCACCTGAAGAGAATTCTTCGTAAGCCTTGGGCGCTTCTTCGATTGTTGATCGTGAGGTGATGGCCGATCCTAACGGAACGTTGCGTTCAGCTGTGAATCTGGCCGCTTCGGCGAGACCAAACGTCGAAAATGTCCACGAACCTAGAAGTGTCAGATGGCGATGGATTATGTGAGGGGTTGGCTCATAGGTGACTTCCCCGCCTTCGCCAACGAGGCATGTACGACCGAATACTCGAGTCGATTCCACGGCCGCCACTCTGGTTACCGGTAATCCTGCCGCTTCCAGGCTGGCGTCGGCACCATCACCGTTTGTAATAGCCCGAATCTGTTCCGGTGCATCGTTGTTCGATGCGTCGACAGTCGCCCAGGCGCCTGAATCCGCTGCCATTTTGAGTCGTTCGGGTGAAACATCCACGGCGATTATTCGCGCACCCATCTCGGTGCCAAACAGAGTTGCTGCGAGTCCTACCGGGCCTTGACCGAACACAGCAAGCACGTCGAGCCTGGATACTTCCAGTTTCTTCAACGCTTGAAACGCAGTGCTGGCGCCGCATGCCAGATAAGCGCCAACTTCATACTCGACATCGTCAGGAAGCATGACACACGTCGACTGGTGGGCGACCATGTAGTCGCCGTGGCCACCGTGCATCGAGCCGCCGTAATAAAGCTTTTTGTCGGGTACTTTGCACAACTGTTGCCAACCGGTGAGACAGTAATTGCATTCGCGGCAGCCTTCGTAGTGATGCTGAATAATCCGATCACCGATTCTCAGGTCCTTAACGTTCGGACCGAGTGCGACGATTTCGCCACAAGGTTCGTGACCGGGGCGCATGAGTTGACCCGCGTAGTCGTTTGGTGTGTTGGATCGGTAGCGTCCGAAGTCAGATCCGCACAATCCAGAAGATCTCAGCTTAATCAGCACCTGCTCGTTACCAGGATCGATGTCTGGAAAGTCGATCACTTCAGCGACACTGTTCCCGTGAAATGCGACTCCACGCATGAACTAATCTCCTGATCGTTTGCACCGGGACAACTTAGCTGCATCGAAATTTAGCGCAGTGTATATCAGGGATTCCATGCAAATGACCTTTGCGGTTCGGTAAAACCGGCAGTAAGCTTCACCCGCCCGACTTACATGACAAGAATGCGGCGCAGCCGCGATTGGGACCTGTAAACATGGTGGACACGTTCAGTTACGATACTCTTTACTCAGAGAAATCAATCGATGACCCTCTGAAACCGGCGGCACACGCAACGTACGATTTCGCTGTTGCCTATCCGGCACCAGAAACGCTTCCGATGGACGGCTTGATTCAGGCGCTTCAGGTAGCAGTTGATTCTGACAGCGAAAAAGTTCTAGCGGAGATGGCGTACTACCCACAGCAACTCGGTGCGCTGGAACTGCGTGAGTACACATGTGCCAAGCTGGCGGCTGATCGTGGATTTACCGTAACTCCTGAAGAGGTCGCATTGACAAACGGTTCAGGTGAAGCACTGGGACTGGTAATTCAGGCACTTACCAATCCTGGGGATGTTGTTCTTGCTGAAGAATTTGTCTACATGGGAACCACAGCCCAGCTACGTCGATTCGGTGCCGACATCCGCGGAATTGCCATGGACAAAGGTGGAATCATCCCGGAAGCTCTGGACGATCAGATCGTTGCGTTGACGGCTGCGGGTGAAAAACCAAAGTATCTGTACACGATTCCCGAACACCAGAATCCGGTTGGTTCTACTCTCTCAACAGAGCGCCGAAAAGCCATTCTCAAGATTGCTCACAAACACGGCATGCCGATTCTCGAAGACGACTGCTATGTCGACCTTCGTTACAAGGGTGAAATGCAGCCGGCGTTCCGAGCGCTCGATGACTCTGGGATTGTTGTTTATGTGGCTTCTTATTCAAAGTTGCTTGCACCAGGTCTTCGAATGGGTTATTTCACCGCCTCTCCCGAACTGATGCGTCGGGCGCTCAGCTTCAAGATCGGTAGCGGACCCAACCAGTTCGCAGCTGTTGCAATTGAGGGATTTCTCAAAAACAATCTCGATTCTCATCGAGACAACTTCACCCCAATGCTCGAAGCGAAGTGTGCCTCAATGCTTGCGTCACTTGAAAAGCACTTCGGAGATTCTGGTGCCACATGGTCTACTCCTGAGGGTGGTTGCTACGTGTGGTTGACCATGCCGGAGAGTTCCGACATTGCTAGCATTCGAGACGAAGTGTTCCAGCAGGGAGTTGGATATGTTGCCGGAACTAACTTTGAAGCCGATGCTTCGGGTCGAATCGGCTCGAACTGCGCACGGCTCTGCTTCGCTTTCGAATCTGTCGAGAAGAATGCCGAAGGTATCGCGCTGCTTGCTCAGCTGTTCAAACGGCACGGACAGATGTAAGAGACTCATCACTCTGGAATGTGTTGAGAAAGACCGGCTCTTGAAAGCCGGTCTTTCTTGTTAATCGATACATAAATCCTCATAAGCGGATTACACATCGTTAACCGAATTTAATTGCTGTTCCGCGGGTTCGGAAGTAAATTCAAATAAGATTCTTTTTCGAACTGGAATAGAAGGAACGCCGATCATGGCCTCTGCTGAACTGAACTCGATCGCTCTAAAGATGGTTGCCCGTAAGAAGGGAATTCTTGCAGCCGACGAAAGTACTGGGACAATGACGAAACGCCTCGACAGTATTAATGTCGAGTCGACTTCGGAGTCACGGCGGCAGTGGCGACAATTGCTGTTCCAGACGCCGGATATCGGTGACTACATCTCTGGCGTAATCATGTACGACGAGACCATTCGCCAGTCCGATGACTCCGGCGTGAGTTTTGTTGATCTTCTCGCTAAGAATGACGTTCTCACAGGAATTAAGGTCGACAATTCAACGCACGATCTTGCCGGCGCACCCGGTGAATTCATCACCGAGGGACTAGATGGTCTTCATGCCCGACTTGCTGAGTATTACCAGCTCGGTGCTCGATTCACCAAATGGCGTGCGCTGATCACCATTGGCGAAGGCCGACCTTCCGAAAATGCTATTCGCACAAATATGCACGCGCTCGGTCGTTACTCGGCACTGTGTCAGGAGCGGGGACTGGTTCCGATCGTTGAACCTGAAATCTTGATGGACGGATCGCACGGCATCGACGACTGCCGATCGGCGACAACACGATCGTTGATCGCTGCGTTTGAAGAACTCGATGCCCAGAACGTCGATCTCGAAGGCATCGTTCTCAAACCGAACATGGTCATTTCTGGTTCCGATGCTCCCAACCGAGCACCCGCGACAGAAGTAGCACGTCAGACAATTGATTGTTTTCTAGAGACGGTTCCGGCGAGTGTGCCGGGTATTGCTTTCCTATCGGGCGGGCAAGGTGATGAAGAGTCGGTGGTGAATCTCGATGAGATCAACAAGATTGCGAACACGGAAGATCTTCCGTGGGAGCTGACTTACTCGTATGGACGTGGTCTTCAGGCTGCACCGCTGGCTGCATGGCTTGGCAAAGCGGAAAACGTTGCCGCTGGACAAGCTGCGTTCCAGAGGCGTGGACTCGACTCAAGCGCAGCTCGTGAGGGCGTTTACGCTTCCTAGTTCGGTTCTGGTCGAGTGGCAGGTTGAATTCTCGAGGAATCGGGAGTTTCCGTCGCGTGCGTCGTTCAACCGAACCCGAAATCGTTCTGAGCAAGATCGTTAGGAGCCGCGAGATCCCTCTTTGGTCGGGAAATCGATTGTGGAGCTACCCGAATCTTGTCATCTAGCGGTAAGGTTGCTGCGCCTGCCTTAATTCGTGGACAAGCAGTAGCCAACCCGGAGCGCAATTCACCCAATGACCTCAGACGCTATTTCCGATCTTGTGGCAGCACAAAGTGCCAAGATAATTGAGACGCGACGCCAGTTTCATGTCATGCCCGAACTTGGATTTGAGGAAAACGAGACGGCCCAGGCGATTGCAGATCGCCTGATCGCGGCAGGTCTTGAGGTCGAAACCGGTATCGGAAAAACCGGACTGGTTGGTGTGCTCAAGGGTGCGAACCCGGGTCCGACGCTCATGATTCGCTCTGATATTGATGGCTTGCCGGTCGATGAACTGACAGGCCTCGAGTTTGCCTCCACCAACGGTCGGATGCACGCCTGTGGTCATGACGGACACATCACGATGGCAATCACTGCAGCTGAGATTCTGGCAGGCATGAGGGATCAGCTTTCCGGGACGCTCATATTTGTGTTCCAGCCTGCTGAAGAGATCGTTATGGGTGCACTCGCTATGCTCGATGACGGCTTGCTTGAGAAATACCCGGCGGATCGAGTGATCGGTACGCACCTGTGGAATCAGATTCCTACTGGAATTATCGGGGTGAATCGGGCAACGGTGTTCGCTAGCGCCGATCAATTCAGGCTCATCGTTCACGGCAAGGGTGGCCACGGTGCTATGCCGCACAAGACGATCGATCCGGTTGCTGCCATCGCCGAGATAATCTCGACCGCTCAAACCATCGTAAGCCGAGAAGTTCCACCTAACGATATGGGCGTACTCACCTTTGGGCAGATCCATGGCGGATCGGCTCCGAACGTGATTGCCGACAGTGTGACTGTCGAGGGGACCGTGCGGGCGTATACCGCCGAGACACGGGTTCAGATCATGCAGTCACTCGAACGGATCGCCAGCAATGTAGCTTCGGCGATGCGGGCAACGACTTCGTTTGAGCGAATCCATGGGGCACCACCGGTCGTCAACGATCCTGAGGTTGCAGCGTGGATCACCCAGCAGGCGAGTCTGGTGGTGGGCGAGGATCACGCCCGCGAATGGGAGCCCGTGAGCGTTGGTGACGACATGGCCGAGTTCAACGACCGTATACCGGGTGTGTACTTCTTGCTGGGCGCCGCACATGACGATGCGCGGGTCGCAGAGCGTTCAATCGAGGGGCATCATAATGCAAAGTTCGATTGGAACGAGGATTGTTTGCCATTGGGCGTTGAGGTGTTCGTTCGTTCAGCGGTCGACTTTTTGTCGTAATTCAGCCGGTCGAAAGTCGATTTCTTGCTGAGTGGTGGAACAAAACTAAGCACTTGATCGTCAATACTCTGACACGAAAACACTAATTCTAAAATTGGCCACTCTCGGCGGGCTGATTCTGCTCGTCGCGCTCCTGTCGCCGATATTTATTCAGGCCGAAACCCCGCTGGCGATTATTTTCACCGTTCTTTCTGTCGCAGGTATCGGAATTGCGACCTCGCGTTATTCAGCACGAAACATTGGTTGCCCTGGGCAGCACTTGGCGTGTGGTTCAGGGCGTTGTTTGGAAGATTGATTCTCGCAGCAATTGTTTTGCTCAAGGTCCGCAACAGCACGACCGGTTGGGAAGGGCTGATCGTTGGCGCTGTCGCCGGGGCGATCGCAGGCGGAACGCTCGGAGCGCGGAAACACGCCGGGCAAATTCGGCATCACCGTCCTTAATCCGAATAAAACGCAGCCAACTGACCTAAACGACCGGTGCTGATCCGCCGTCTACGTTGATTGCTGTGCCGGTAATGTAACTGGCTCTGCCTGATGCGAGGAAGCAGATGACGTCTCCGGCTTCTTTCGCCTCTCCGATTCGACCGAGTGGAACGGTGCCGCCAAATGTCGCCCAATGATCATCGATCGTGTAGCTGGGATCTTTGGCGTTTATGCCTTCCCAGCGGGTGCGGTGTTGACCGGATTTCAGCACACCGACGCAGATCGTGTTCACACGGATGTTGTGTTCAGCCAATTCGCCAGCCCACGATTTTGTGAGAGAAATACCAGCAGATCGTGACAGCGAGGTCGGCTGAGAGCCGGGTCGGGCCGCTTTGCCTCCGGGTGTTGTCGTGTTGACGATCGCGCCAGACCCCGAAGACTTGAGATAGGGCAGAGCGGCTCGTGCGCAGTAGATGGCGCCGTAGATCTTGATCCCGAAGTCGGTTTCCAGATCTTGGTCGGTCATTTTTTCGAGTGTGGTGGCAGATGACGTACCCGCGTTGTTTACGAGAATATCGACTCCGCCGAATTCATCGACGACTTTGGCGATCATCGCCTGAACTTCGGATTCAACAGACACGTCAGCTGCGACACCGATTACACTGCCATCTGATTCGGCTTTGATTTCGTTGACGGCGGAGTCGAGCTTTGCCTGCGTTCGGCCGACGATCGCCACCTTTGCGCCTTCGCTGGCAAGTGAGATTGCAGCCGCTTTGCCGATGCCGTCGCTACCACCGGTGACGATTGCGACTTTTCCATTGAGTTCGAGATCCATTTTTCCAGTTCCGTTCTTTCGCCCTGTTTCTATCGTCGCACCGCCAGATATGTCGATCCAAAGCGTCGTTGGAAATGGCAGATACGGCGACGGATTATAGAGATGAGGCGTAGATAAAACATTTCTGGATACGTTTTTACTCGTGTGAGTTGTACTCTTAACCTTTGTGTGAAATTTCCATTGGCGTGGCCGAAGAACGAAGGCAGCATTCGTTGATAACACGTGATTGCTAGTTCGGGTCTCTTGGTTTTCGAGTAAGCGAGAGGTTGGTAATAGAAGTGAACAACGGGCAGCGATACGAGCCACTTACAGTTCCGCGTAGAGTGATTCTGGGACCTGGACCCAGTTCAGCAAACCCTCGCGTACTGCGCGCTATGTCGCTACCGATCATTGGCTACCTCGACCCTGCATTTTTCGATCTACTCGACGAGTTGAGCGGCATGCTTGCCGAATTGTTCAAGACCAGGCAGCGGGCATTTGCTGTTGCCGGCGCGGGCTCAGCGGGCATGGAAGCGGGCCTTGTGAGCCTTGCCGCACCCGGCGACACGGTAATCATTTGCTCATACGGTTACTTTTGTGAGCGGCAGATCATCATGGCGGAACGCCTTGGCTTCAACGTTATTGCGTTGCGGACCGAGTGGGGTAAGTCGATGGATCCGCAGGTTCTGGCAGACGCCTTGAAAGCGAATCCAGAAACGCAACTGGTGGTTGGGATTCACGCTGAGACATCCGCAGGGACGATTCAGCCCATCGCTGAGTTCGCACGTCTCGCCCACGAATCGGGTGCGCTGTTCATGACCGATGTTGTTACTTCGTTGGCTGGCTGTGAGCTCGAATTTGATGAGTGGGATCTCGATTTTGCCTACTCAGGTTCGCAAAAGTGTCTAGCGGCTCCTCCCGGAATATCTCCGGTGGCTCTGTCTGAACGAGGGCTTGACTACATTCGCAGTCGTCCGAAGCCACCCTCATCCTGGTACCTCGATCTTGCTTTGATTGCCGACTATTGGGGATCGGATCATGTTGCTCATCACACGGCTCCTGTCAGCATGATCTACGGTCTGCGTGAAGCGGTCGGAATGGCGCTGAACGAGACGCTTGAGGTCCGCTGGAAACGGCATGAAGCTAACGCCGACGCGCTCCGTGCGGGATTGGCGGCTCTGAATTTGGAAATGCCGGTATCTCCTGAAGAGCGGCTCGATCAGTTGACCGTCATCAAGCTGCCAAAAGGCGTCGATGACATAAAGCTTAGAACTCAACTTCTCGAAGAATATTCGATTGAAGTTGGGCGTGGTCTGGGTCAGTTTGCAGGCGAAGTAATCCGCATCGGGCTGATGGGCGAATCGTGCGTTCCGGCGAACGTATTCGCCTTGCTTAACGCTCTTGAGAAGATTCTACCGGAGCATGGTTTCGAAGTTGCCAAAGGGGCCGCCACAGCAGCAGCCAGTGCGCAACTGGCGGAGAATCCGTCGCCGTTGTACACGGCTTAGGAAGCTGAATTCGCTACTCCCCGAGGAATTCGAGGGATCTTGATGGGGATAACGTTCATCCCTAGAGTCGATTTCTCCGTGCAGGGAGATGTCAGTCGCGAGATCCCTCCACTCCGCTGGTCCGATCGGGAAATGAGCCTAAGCTACTCTAGCGAGTAGGCTTCATCGAGCAGGTCGATGACGTAGCGAACTTTTGTCGTTCGCTCGCTCGTATCCGAGACTGCTAACTGTGTAAGGGCGAAATCGAGTTGCATTGCGCAGCCGGGATTCGCTGTAGCGACTACTGCGGCATCGGTTGCTACGATATTTTGAGCTTTGCGCTTGCCGAGTCGGGCCGACATCTCGCGCTGGGTCAACGAATAAGTTCCCGCTGAGCCGCAACACAGTGCAGGTTCACCCAGTTCAATCAACTGCAGCCCGGGAATCGAGTTCAAGATTGTGCGGGGTGCCTCGGTAATTTTCTGGACGTTGGCGAGGTGGCACGGGTCTTGATAGGTGACCGAAACGTTCAACGCCTGTTTCGGTGCATCAAAGCCCTGCTCGACCAGCAGTTCGTGAACGTCTTTTGTTAGATCAGCGACCTGCTTTGCCCTGTCAGCGTATTCCGATTCGTTTATGAGTAGTTGTTCGTAGTCCTTCATCGCAGCCCCGCAGCCTGCGGAAGCGGAGACGATTGCGTCGGGATTGATCGACAGGAACGAATCGATGTTCTTCATAGCCATCTCGATTGCTGAGTCTGGTTCGCCAAAATGGGTGTTCAGCGCGCCACAACAAACCTGTCCGCCAGTTACGTGAACCTCGATGCCGTTGCGATTAAGCACCCGCACTGTGGCTTCGAGCGTTTCGGCGTGAGCCAGGGCCATTACGCAGCCAGCGAGCATCGCTACTCGGGCTTTTCGGACACCTTGCGCTGGATGAACCTGTCCTGATGCTTTGAAGAATATTTTTGAGAGATTCGGGAGATATCTATCGGCAAGCTCGGCATCGCCGGGGAGCAGCTTCAGCATTCCGGTTCCACGAGCGATCGTGCGCATGCCTGTTTTTTTGTACAGCTTTAGAGCTGTTCCTGCCATGCGTAGCTTGGTCGGCGAGGGAAGAAGTGTGTTGTAACCGATCGCTCTGGCGGTGCGTTCAGTAAACGATCGACTGGCGTGTTGCCCGACCTGTGCCCGTGTCGCTTCCATCAGTCTGCCGTACTCGACGCCTGATGGGCACGCCAGCTCACATGCCCGGCATTGCAGGCATAAGTCCCAATGCCCGATTACCGACGGGCTCATCTCAAGCCGACCCTCTCGGACCGCCTTCATCAACGCAATTCGGCCTCGGGGTGATTCAGATTCGAGTCCCGTTTCAAGATATGTTGGGCAAGCTTGGAGGCAGAATCCGCAGTGAACGCATCGGTACAGATCGTCATCTTTTGGAGCGTGCGGTCCTGAGAACCCCGGGAAGGTCCCTGCAGGTCCAACTGATTGTCCTGGCTGATCGGTCGACATCGAGATGGCTATATCTTTCCGGCGAATCGCCCTGGATTGAGGGTGTTGGCAGGGTCGTACTGGCTTTTGATGCGTCGCATCAATTCGATCGAGTTGCCGACATCGCTAAATACGTCCATCGCTTCTTTTACGTTCAAGGAGCATTTTTCGATCACATAGGAAGATTGGTGTTGAGTGGAGGATGCTAATACCGTATTTACGAACGGCAGACCGTCGGAGTCAGATGTGGCAAGTATCGTCATTGACCCAAACCCGATATCGCAGATAGTCGAGACTGCATTAGCGTCTGCTAATTCGTTCGTGAGAATCTGCTGTGAAGCTTGTAGCGTGTCACCCGTGCGGGCGTTGATGCGAATTGAAACATTGGAGTTGGATTCAACTTCGTCTACCTTCATCCACGCTGCCTTCGCCGAGACTTCGCTAAGTACGGCATAACCTGTTGCAGCTCGCGAGCCAGCGGTTCCAACGACTTCGTTTACCTGTCGTTCGATTGATCGAACACCACCACCGAGTCGGATCAGCAGTGCCCAGAGTTCGCCGCAGGGCGATGCCTCCCCTGAGGTTATGATCGTCTGTTTGGCGATCATGCCAGATAGAAGAGATATCGCTTCAGGTGCGAACAGCCCATTGACGATACTCATGCCAACGTCCTGAGCGATTTGAACGTCGTCGAACCAGACAATTATGGTCTGCTGCTCCGGTGGCTTTGGGAGGAGTTTGAAAGCTGCCTGTGACACGATGCCCAGCGTTCCAAATGCACCCGTGTGGAGGCGGTGCATATCGTAACCCTGAACGTTTTTTACAACTCGACCACCACTTTTGGTGATCGTTCCATCAGCAAGAACTATCTGCATGCCGATGATCCAGTCGCGGATGCCACCAGTGGACGACTGAAGGCGCCCGGGAGCGTTCGATGCAACGGAACCGCCCACGGTCGCTTTTGCCGGATTTCGAACTTCGAATGGCAGTCGTTGACCTTCTTTTTCGAGAACAGCATTCAGGGCACCGATCGTCACTCCGGCGTTCGCAACTACTGTCATATCGCCCGGTTCGTGTTCGATCTTGCCAGCGAAGCCAGATAGATCCAAGGCAACATCGTATCTGGACGGGATATTCCCGACTCCAATGCGCGTCCCACCACCCCACGGCACGACAGACTGTCCGGCTCCTGATACGTTCGCTAACGCAACCGATAGCTCATCGACTGTTTTTGGGCTTTCGATTGATGATGGCGAGAGGCCGTCTAGAGAGTGACTCAATGTCGTTTAACCTACGCCTTGCATCGTCCGTTGGCGAGGGGTTGAATGCATCTGTGGCTTCCACGGTGCAGTGTCCCACAAATGATCTCCGATAGCAGTTGCCTCGCTAATCGCTTCGTTTGGAACGTCCTCTTCCCAGGCAAGAAGGTTCTGTTGCAATTGTTCGAGGGTTCTTGCCCCAACGATACAGGCGGAAACAGCCGGATTGGTGCGGACCCATTTCAGTGCCAACGCCATTGGGCTAACGCCGTACTTTTCGGTGACGGCGATGAACTGCTCCATAGCGTCGAACGCCGGTTCGTTCCAGTAGGTCGTTTTGTAGAAGTTGGCTGCTCTGAAATCGTCGGAGTAGCGCCCACCGGTCGGCATTTCCGCCTTGAACTTGCGATGCTTACCCAGAAGGAATCCACCTGCCTGTGGCGAGTAGACCATCACGCCCAGTCCCTGATCGAGGCAGACCGGAAATAGTTCACGTTCAGGCTCACGATAGAGCAAGTTGTAGCGTGGCTGAACCGAATTGAACTTGCTGAAACCGTTTTTGTCCTGCACCCAAAGCGCTTCTACAAGCTGGGGACCGGAGAAATTCGACACGCCGATGTAGCGCGCTTTTCCGGCGCGAACGACATCGTTGTACGCTTCGACGGTTTCTTCGATAGGCGTGGTGAGGTCTGGTGCGTGGATCTGGTAGAGATCGACATAGTCGGTACCCAGACGCTTGAGCGAGTCATCGATCGCCTGCATGACGTACTTTTTATTCGCACCGACATCGTTGGGGAAGAGGCCGACCTGGCTTCTACCTTTTGTCGCCAGAACTACCTCTGACCGCCGAGTTTTGACGAAACGTCCGACATTCTCTTCAGATAGTCCATCGCAGTACGAATTTGCTGTATCGATGAAATTCACACCGCCTTCAAATGCCGCTGACATTATTCGAAGCGAGTCTTCTGCAGTCGTTTGCCCTCCAAAATTGTCGGAGCCGATGCAGTATTCAGAGACTTTTAGGCCGGTATTTCCGAGTCTTACGTATTCCATGTGATCTGCTCCTGTTACTTATCTGCTGACGATGTGGGTAGTGTGCCGAACGCCTGTCCCGAGTTCGGTGGATAGACCATCGGAGCCTGTGATTCGAAATCCTCGGCGACCGCTCGAACCTCGGCCATCACCTCTGGTGGAGCGGACTCGGACCATGCATCGAGTACGCCGGTGACGTGTTCGACTTTGCGTGCGCCAAAAATCGGAGCAGTCACACCGGGGAATTCAGATACCCACTGCAGTGCGAGTCGTATTGCCGGTTGCCCGTGCTTTTCCGCGATAGCAGTGAATTTTTCTACTGCTGTAAACGTCGTTTCGTTGAAATAGCGAGATTTCAGGCCACCACCTTTTGAGTCGTCTCGCATATCGAATTTTGATCCTGCGACCGCTTTTCCGGTCGACCCGTGCTGGCCTGTAAGCATTCCGCTCGCAAGTGGTGAATAGGGGACTACTGCAACATCGTGATCGTCGGCGAATGGAATCATTTCTCTGCCCAGCCCGGGTTGGAGGATGTTGAACACGCTCTGAATTGCCTCGAAGCGATACAAATTGCGAACATCTGAGGTCCATAGACCCTTCGCAAGTACCCACGTCGGGAAGTTTGATGCTCCCGCGTAGACGACTTTGCCCTGATGGATGAGATCGTCGACCGCCCGCAGCGTTTCTTCTACCGGCGTTTCTTCGTCCCAGGAGTGGCAGTAGAGCAGATCGATTCGATCAGTACGAAGGCGGTGTAGCGAGTTTTCCACCGCTCGGACGATGTGGTAGCGAGAAGCACCGAGATCATTCACACCCGGACCTACAGCCGATCGATACTTCGTTGCCAGTACCACGCCGTCTCTACGACCAGAACCGGAGAGGTAGTTGCCGATCATCGATTCTGATCGACCCTCGTTGTACGAATCGGACGTGTCGACAAAGTTTATGCCACCATCGAGAGCGGTGCCGAGGATCTGGTGCGCAGTCGGCTCGTCACAACCGTATTGGTTGCCGTAATTATCGGTTCCCAGGCAGATATTTGAGACCTTCGTACCGGTTCGACCGAGCTTTACATATTCGATAGGAATTGTGTGACTCCTCGAGTTATCAGTTAGTGTTCTGTTTAGCCGTTATTGAGATCAACCCATCGTGATTCTGCAACCGAAAGGTATGCTGCATCGACGATTTCCGCAGCCTTCATTCCATCGTAAAAACTGGTCTCGATGAGCGATTGATCGCCAGCGAGGATTGCATCGGTAAATAGTTCATATGGCTGTGGATATATCGGTCCCGGATCGAGTTGAGCGACGGGATCGTTGGGACCTGTTACGCCCTCCAAGGCGTAACGGCCGTCGGTTGCAAGACGACCTTTTTCGCCTGAAATCTCCACACGTGGCGATGTCTTTCCGTCGGGATCGGTTCCCCTCGAAGCGAACGATGTGTGAACCACTGCCATTCCACCGTTCTCCCATTCGCAGAGCAGACCCGAAACGTCGGGTACATCGACATCGACGCCTTCTGGATTGTCGGAAGTCGGGCGATGGGGATTGGTGGTGTCGAACGAAGCAACGACCCGCTTCACTTCACCATTGATAAATCGCAACATGTCGAACACGTGAATGAGTTCGTATACAGAACCACCACCGTATTCAGATCGGAATCGCCAGGTTTGCGTTTCGGGTCGGGCGTCGTACTGGTGTGACATACCCCACCACAGGTTCGCGTGATAGATGCGACCAACAAAATCATCGTCAATGAAGCGTTTCATGCACCCGACCATTGTGTTACCTCGCTGGTTGAAGTTGGTGGAGTGGATCACACCCGCTTTCTCGGCAGCATCGAGCATCTCTTTGCAGTCGGCTGCGGTCAATGCCAGAGGCTTGTCACAGAGAACGTGCTTACCTGCTGCAATTGCGTCGAGAACGAGTTCCTTGTGTGATCTAGTCGGTGTGATGACGTCAACCGCATCGAGATCATCCATCTCTAGCATCTCGTGGTGATCGGTGAAGCCGTTCGGGATGTTCCATTTTTGCTGGAACCCGGCCAATGCTTCGGGATTGCGTCTCATCGCTGCAACAACTTCGACGTTATCGAGCTTCGAAAACTGTTCCATGTGGGTGTTGGCGAAACCGCCCACACCGATTATTCCAATACGAACTTTGCCTGCTGCTGAGGGCACTTTTGATCCTGACTGCACGACGAGAAAATACGTAATACCCGCCCACTGCGCCGTGGCCTCCAGAGGAGGTCCGATCGCAGAGGTTCACAGTTTAGCTAAATAGCTGATCTCTGCCGGGTAGATGGGCCGGAATTATTGCCAGTCTCGCGTGCCGGTTGGGCGGAATGAATCAGCGGTAATGCCGTATGCCTCGCCATGGATGGCGCCACCCGGAAAAACTTTGCCGGGATTAAACCGCTCCCCGAGGGACGGCACATCAATTGGTGCGTCCCCTGGAGAATCACCGATGAAAGCCGTACGGAGCCTCGACATTGCTTCGAGGTCATTTTCGTTGAATACGAGAGGCATGTAGGCCTGTTTTTCGATGCCGATGCCGTGTTCACCCGAGAGTGCTCCACCCGCTGCGACGCATGCTTCGAGGATTTTTGATCCTGCAAGAATCGCCTGTTTAACTTCTTCCGGGTTTCGTTCGTTGAACAGGATCGCCGGGTGAATGTTTCCATCACCTGCATGGAACACGTTAGCTACCGTCACATCGAGTTCAGCAGCAATCTGATCGACCTGCTCAAGCACTTCTCGTAGTTTCGTACGTGGCACCACGCCATCGACGAGGTAATAAGTTGGGGCAATGGTTCCGTAAGCCCCGATTGCTCCTTTGCGCGTTTGCCAGAGTTTGTCGCGGGTTTCTTCGTCGTCGGCTTCCCGAATCTCCATTGCGCCATTCTTGTTACAAATCTCGAGAACGGATTCAGACTGTTCTTCGACCGATTCTTTGAGCCCATCGACTTCGATAATGAGCACTGCTTCGGCAGCAGCGGGATAACCGGGATGGTAAAACGGCTCGACAGCATCGATGGTCTTGCGGTCCATTATTTCTAGTGCAGAGGGAACCATCCCAGCAGCGATGATCTCCGAGACAGTATTGGACGCTGCATCCATCGTTGTGAACGCAGCGAGCACACTGTGAATCGTTTCTGGCTTCGGTAAGAGGCGCACGGCGATCTTAGTGACGATGCCGAGAGTGCCTTCCGAGCCAACAAACGCTCCTCGTAGATCGTAACCGGTCGCTTCACGTTGACAGCCGC
>CAJXEJ010000028.1 GCA_913052475.1 uncultured Dehalococcoidia bacterium | reverse complement strand
GTACGAAGACTCGGGTTCAGGAAGGCGCGACCGGCGTACAGATTTCGACTGAGAACAGTGAGACGGTGAGTAAGGGCTTGAGCCCATTTGAGGCTTTCCCGCTTGGCTGGCGTCATGCTCTCGATATTGTCGTTCTTACTCGCAACGCACTAACGACGATACTGATCGGAAGCTCCAATCCGCAGTTCGAAGGTCCTTCGACTGTTGGTCCGATCGGCATCGGGCAACTCACCGGCGAGATCGCCGTGGCCGATGCAGGAATGGGAGCGAAGATCATTACGTTCGCAACGCTGGCTGCGACGTTGAGTCTGTCGCTGGCGATTCTGAACATTCTGCCGATTCCTGCGCTGGACGGTGGGCGTATCTTCTTCGTGTTTGTCGAGATCGCACGACGCGGTCGGCGGATTTCGCCAGAACGGGAAGGGCTTGTGCATCTTGTTGGATTTGCACTGCTGATCGGGCTTATCGCAGTGATTTCGGTGCAGGACGTAACACGTATTATCAAGGGCGAATCGTTCTTCTAAGCGGCGCGGCCGCAGTGAATGGACCCGGGCCGTATTGACCGGGCGCAATCGCAGCAACAGGATGTGAATGAGATGAGCCTTTCGCAGGCACGTCGGAACCAACTGATCATCGCCGGTATTTCGTCGGTACTGTTGTCGGTGCTCTGGGCGATAGGGGACCTTCCCCGCTCGATGTACTACACAATGCCGTTCGTGATAGCGGCACTGTGGATACCGGCTGTGTGTGTCCACAAACAGCGCGATGGTGGTCTTATCTGGACTTCTTTTTTTGGATTGCTTGGAATCGTTGTGGTTTCGATCGTAGTTCGAGCTGTTTGGCTGATTGGCGGGGAGTGAGCCGGTCCGAGCGCGAGATAACACTGCTTCTACGGAGCCTGACCGGTAAAATCGATTTGCGCGGATTTATTCGGGACTATTAGACGGAGTAGTTGAACTGACGGCAAGAGATAACACCCATTCTGTGAGCGTTAGTGGTGTGATGATCGGCGGTGGTAGCCAGGTGGTTGTGCAATCGATGACCGACACCGATACCGCCGATGTTGCAGCGACGGTGGCTCAGGTGAAACTACTTGCGGATGCAGGAAGTGAGATTGTTCGCGTTACCGTCAACAACGCTGCTGCCGCTCAAGCCGTCCCGAAAGTTAGCGAGCGACTTGCCGATCTTGGTTGTGATGTGCCGTTGGTTGGCGACTTTCACTTCATTGGTCACCGACTGCTTCAGGATTTTCCTGACCTCGCCAAAATCCTTGCAAAGTTCCGGATCAATCCTGGAAATGTCGGGCGTGGGGCACGGCACGACGAGAATTTTTCGCAGTTCATCGAAATCGCGAAAGAGTTTGGCACACCGGTGCGAATCGGGGTCAACGCAGGAAGTCTTGATCCTGACGTTATGGTCGCGAAGATGGACGAAAACTCTCGAATTGCCGAGCCGCTCAGTTCTGAGCAGGTCGAGAACAAAGCGTTGGTCGAAAGCGCACTTTCGAGTGCGGAAGCAGCCCTCGATATTGGGCTGACGCCAAATCAGATAATCATCTCGTGCAAGGTGTCACGGCTTCCCCAGATGGTCGCTGTGTACCGCGAGCTTTCGAACAGGTCGGACTTTGCGTTACATCTTGGTCTGACCGAGGCTGGGATGGGACAAAAAGGCGTTGTAACAACTACTGCCGCGTTGAGTACATTGCTCGAACAAGGTATTGGCGACACGATCCGTGCTTCGGTAACGCCAGAGGTTGGCGGTGATAGGACGAAAGAAGTTCGCTTGTGCCAGGATATTTTACAGGCGGTTGGGCTTCGTCGATTCCGACCATCAGTAACGGCTTGCCCCGGTTGTGGGCGCACTACGTCGACGCTGTTCCGGGAACTCGCCCAAGATATTCAAACTCACATCGGTGCAAAGTTGTCAGAGTGGCGCGTACGGTACGCCGGCTCTGAGTCGCTTCAGGTAGCAGTGATGGGCTGCGTTGTGAACGGTCCCGGCGAGTCACGCGCCGCCGACATCGGTATTTCTTTGCCGGGTGCGGGCGAAGAGCCACGAGCTCCTGTGTTTGTTGA
Source organism: uncultured Dehalococcoidia bacterium (assembly GCA_913052475.1). GTDB lineage: Bacteria > Chloroflexota > Dehalococcoidia > Lucifugimonadales > Lucifugimonadaceae > Lucifugimonas. The sequence continues at coordinate 25,211 of CAJXEJ010000028.1, read as the reverse complement.
TGGCGAGCGGGTGAAATTCCTATCAGGCCCGAACATAGCGATCGACTTCATCGACATGGTCGAGAGCTATGTGGAGAGTACGTACGGCGGGTAGGTTGGGGGGAGCTCACAAGTGTCCCGAGCGGAGTCGTAGAAGCCCACGACTCTGAGACAGCTAACTGAGTTTTACTGCGGTGCCATAAGCGAGAATTTCTGATGCGCCTGAGGAAATCATCGAGGTTGTGTAGCGAATACCGACAACAGCATCGGCACCAATGCTTTCGGCAAACTCGGTCATTCGGCGGGTCGCTATCTCACGGGTTTCAGCCTGAAGGTGGGCGTATTCGGTGATCTCACCACCAACGAGATTGCGGAGCGCTGCCATGATGTCGCGACCAGCATGGCGTGCGCGTACCGAGTTGCCGCGAGCAAGCCCGAGAATCTCGGTGATTTCTCGTCCCGGGATGTCCTGAGTGGTGGATATGATCATCGTACACCTCGTTTTTGCCGATGTTTGTTTTGTACGCCAGCAGAGCGGAATTTCGGCACCTTGCAGCGTACCAAAATTCTACCGAAAAACCATCAATACGCTTTGGAGTTTCGGTAAAGAATTCGGTCACTGATGGGAGGTGATTGTGAGTAACATACTGCCGTCCCTTCAGTGGCATTTGATGCTCGTGGAATCTCTTTCCTTCGAGAATTTCCACTAGAATCTCGATTTACGAAAGAGTGACACCACCGGACAGACAATAAGCATCCAAAGACGTGCACCTGCACAACATGTCAGACGTGTCGGATCGAGACGGCTCGCCCCAAGGTGAAGAAGAAGAGGAAGCCGAAATCGCAGCGTAGCAAGGGATCGAAAAAAACAGGTTGCGAGGCGGCGATCGAGGATTTGATGGGGATGTTGGGGCTGAGCGGAGGCGATAACTAGTATCAAACTGATTTCCCGAGTACACCCGAGGGATCCGGTGTGGGGACGCGAGCGTGTGGTTTTTGGGCAGTTGCGGGTGGCTACCCAATGTTTGTATCTATCGGCGATTCCACCCTCAACCTAACCTTCTCCCCTGTAAAAAGGGACTTGTACGAGAAGCCAAGAACGAAAGAGAACGATGGCTATGACGGAAAAATCAAAAATCGGACTGATTGGCGCCGGTTGGTGGGCGACTGCGAATCACTTACCGGTGCTGGTAGAGCGAGATGACATCGAACTTGCCAGTGTGTGTCGACTGGGTGCCGACGAGCTTCAGCAGGTGAAAGAGCGGTTCGGGTTTACCCATGCCACCGAGAGCTACGAAGAGTTACTCGATACGCCAGGACTCAAGGGTGTTGTGGTCGCTTCTCCTCACACTCTCCACTACACGCACGCTCTTGCTGCCCTGACAAGGGGATTACACGTGTTGTGCGAAAAACCGTTGACCACGAAAGCCAGCGAAGCACGTGAACTGGTCGAAGAGGCAGAACGCCAAGGCGTTGAACTGATGATTCCGTATGGCTGGCACTACGGAGCATTCATTCAGGAAGCGAAACGCCGGATGGACGAGGGTGCAGTTGGCGATATCGAATTCGTCATGTGCCACATGGCATCACCGGTCAGAGCACTTCTCGAAGGCAAGAAGTTTCTCTCAACCGGAGGTGGTGCTGGCGATAACATGTTCGAACCGGCTGCTGAAACGTGGGCTGATCCGGTGATTGCCGGTGGTGGCTATGCACTCGCCCAGATGTCGCACTCGGCGGGATTGGCCTACTGGCTCACCGGTCTGAAGGCTGAGACGGTTTCCGCACTGACGTCAGCACCAACAGGTAAAGTCGAGTTATACGACTCCTTCTCCGTTCGGTTCGCAGGTGGTGCGATCGGTTCATTTAGTGGGGCAGGTGCACTGCCCGACAATCAGCAGTTTCAGTTGGATGTCAGAATTTTCGGCTCAGAGGGCGTGATGACCGTTGACTGCGATCGAGCGCGCCTCGAAATCCTTCGGCACGACGGCAATAACTTCGATATGGATCTTGAACCAACAGCCGGTGAATATTTCGGCGGTGGTCCGACAGCGAACTTCACAGATATTGTTAGCGGGAAGAGTTCAACGAACTGGGCTCCGGGCTGGGCAGGCATGCGGGCGATCGAGATGATCGACGCTGCGTATCGTTCGGTGAGCTCTGGCCAATCCGAATACGTGTAGAACGCTGCTTAGGGCCATAAGTGCTTCCACGCATACGCATTCCGCAATGAGCTTGTGGGGTCACGTCTGATCCGATAGCCAGTTGAGTACGTGGCTGACAGTCCGACCGAAGCATTTGTTTCTGCCTAAACCGGCGAGAGCACCACTCCAGACCGACAAAAATTAACCGTCAGAAAAATCGGTCAGTACGTATACTCGTCGGTACACGTATCTCTCATTGATCCCATCTTCCGGGATCGATCGTTCTGGAGTCCTCTGCTTGGCAGCACTTTCGTCCCCCGATAGGAAATTCAAAGTTCTCGTTGTTGAAGACGATCATACTTTGCGTGAGGCGTTGCGCTACAACTTGGTTGCTGATGGCTACAACGTAGTTGCTGCCGAAGATGGCGGCGCGGGATTGATTAGTGCTCGCCAGGACGATCCCGATGTGATTATTCTCGACCTCATGCTGCCCAGTTTGAGCGGTATCGAGGTGTGCAAAGCCCTTCGGCGTGACGGCTCGATTGTGCCGGTAATCATGTTGACCGCTCGTGATGCCGAGATCGATCGGGTTGGTGGGCTTGAGTCAGGTGCCGACGATTATGTGACGAAGCCGTTTAGCATGCGAGAGCTGATTGCCAGAGTTGGCGCGCAGGTTCGCCGGATAGACATGCTCAAATTGGTTTCAAAATCGCCGAGCGATCAGATAATTGATCTTGGCGATCTCGTTATCAACCGCGGTTCAAGAGCCGTAACTCTGGGCGGCAAATCTCTCGAGCTGCGCCCGCGTGAGTTCGATTTGTTGGCGCATCTAGCAGCCAATCCGGGTCGGGTTTATACGAGAGATCAACTTCTTCAGGACGTTTGGGGATTCGAGTATTCTGGCGATACGCGCACCGTTGATGTTCACGTAAGGTGGCTTCGACTGAAGATCGAGAAGGATCCTTCAAAGCCAACATTGCTTGGTACTGTTCGTGGTGTTGGCTATCGAATAAGCGTGTGATCGGACACTGATTTGGTTAGTGTTGCAGCGATCACTGAAAGTGGGGCGGCTGTTGGGAAACGTTTCCCTTAGATGGCGAATGCTGATCGAGACGAGTGTTCTGGTCGCTCTGGTCGCTGCTGGAACGCTTCTTTTCGGCGTGGTTGGCACCATTATGATGGGAGTTATTGCGGTTATTGCCGTTGTCATTCTCTCTTTGCGGCTGACAGCTCAATTCACGAAACTTACCGAAGACATTATCCGTGCGACATCGATTGATCGTTCACATCGCCTCGATCCAACTGGCCCAGCAGAACTAGCAAGATTGGCGCGGGCTGTGAATCGCCTTGTCGATCGTGTTGCACTCGATATCTTCGCGGACACCGCCGAGCGTATTCGGCTCGCGACGATCCTCGATTCCATGCGTGAGGGTGTGGTGGTCGTCGACGATCAGGGCGTGATTGAATCGGCCAATCCGACTTCGGGCGAGATGCTCGGTTCGCTCGGTGAGGTTGAACCGGGGATGCAATTGTCGTCGTTAACCAATCATCCTGACGTGATTGGTGTGGTTGCTGAATCGATCGCAACCCAGCAGCCGACTTCAGCAGAAATCGAGTTGTTCGACAACCAGCGGACGTTGATGGCGATGTCGACTCCGTTCCCTCATCCAGATACGCCGGATGGCGTCACCGTGCGTGCGCTCCTGTTGCTGACCGATTTGACGCATATACGAAGACTCGACACCACTCGTCGGGAGTTTGTTTCGAATGCGTCGCATGAACTGAGAACGCCTCTGGCTGGTATTCGTGCCTCAGCGGAGACGCTACAGCACGGTGCGATCGATGATCCTGAGGTGCGAGCCAGTTTCCTGAAGATGATCGAAGAAGATGTGGAACGGATGGACAGGTTGATCGCAGAGATGCTCGAGTTGTCCCGGCTCGAATCGGGCGAATCTCTCCTCAAATTTGGTATTGTTGAACCGAAGTCGCTCGTGGATGAGGCAATTAAACAGTTTTCAACGATCGCGAAAGAATCCGAGCTTGAACTTCGTTCAGATCTTGCGACCGATCTACCATTGGTTTCTGTGGATGCCGACAAGATTGATCACGTGTTCACGAACCTGCTTAGCAATGCTGTGAAATGGACTCCAACTGGTGGAACGATCACTATCAAAGGATGGATCGATGACGGCACGGTGTGGTTCAGCATTGCGGATACGGGGCAGGGCATCGAGCCTGAACATCTGCCACATATTTTTGAACGCTTTTTCAAGACCGATCCCGCACGCTCGCAACCGGGCAACGGATTAGGGCTATCGATCGCACGGCACATTGTCGATGCTCATGGCGGCGTGATATCGGCGACCAGCACTTCGGGTGAAGGCAGTGAATTCGTATTTACTGTTCAGTCAGCCGGTTCGTAGCTATCAAGCGGTTGGAATCGATCGTTGGTGTTTGTGCTTGCGATCACCGCGATTTAACTCGACGTTAACCCTCGTAGTTCGGCAGTTAACGTCTACTTAACGGTGAGGTACGAAGCTTTAGTCACCGCATGTTGTCAAAGTGTGGACATCTAGCGATCCCAAACGTAATGAATCAAGGATCAGGGAGCTTCGAACGACGTGTTCAAGACCGAACTCAGGATTTTTTCTAAAGCCACTCTGGTAGTCGTATCGCTTCTTGTCGGCATGATTGTCACCGCCTGTGGTGATGGTGTTGCTTCTGGCGGAGCGGCCGATGAAATCCTGATCGATGGATCATCGACGGTATTCCCGATATCTCAGGCTGTTGCCGAGGAATTTCGAAAAGATCGCCCTGATGTTCAGATACCAGTTGGGATTTCTGGAACGGGTGGCGGTTTCAAGCGCTTCGTAACGGGCGAAATCGATATTTCGGATGCGTCACGACCTATCAAAGAGTCTGAACGTGCCGAGGCTGCTGAAAACGGGATTGAGTTCACTGAATTCATCGTTGCTTACGATGGTTTATCGGTGGTCATCAATTCATCGAACAGCTTTGCATCGTGTCTGGCGGTCGATGAGTTCAAGACGATCTGGGAGCCCGGATCGAAAGTCGACAACTGGAACCAGGTTCGATCTGACTTTCCTGACAAGCGGTTGCGGCTCTATGGACCTGACACCGATTCGGGAACGTTCGATTACTTCACAGCCGAAATCAATGGCGAGGAAGATGCAAGTCGATCCGACTACACAGCATCTTCGGACGATAACGTGCTAATTCAAGGTGTTTCGGGCGATCAGGGTGCGATGGGCTATTTTGGTTTCGCCTACTACACGGAGAATTCTGAAATCCTCAACGTGCTCTCAGTTGACGGTGGTGATGGCTGTATCGAACCTACAATCGAAACCATCAAAGACGGTAGCTACTCCCCGCTCTCACGACCGATGTTTATCTACGTAAACGATTTCTCGCTACAACGGCCTGTCGTCAAGGATTTCATCGAGTACTACCTAAACAACGCCGGTGCTCTTGCTGAAGAGGTTGGTTTTGTGGGTCTTTCGGACGAGGAATATCAGTCGCAGTTCGCCCTGCTGCCCTGATACGAACCTGATCATGTTCGAACTGAAAAATCGAGATCAGCCCTAACGCGGAGTTAACAATTGACCGGCAATCTTGAATCACGGTGAGTTTCTCGCTCACAGGGAATTGTTTGGGGTCGTTTTCAACCCCCGAATTTCCGATTTCTATAGATCGTACGAACTGCATCTGACTAGATGGCAACCGACACCGAAATCGACACGAATCTCGCGCAGCTTGAACGGGTAGCTCGGCGTCGAAGGCGTCAGCATGCTGAGCAGTTGGTCGTCACGTGGCTATTGCGCACTGCGGCCCTGATTTCGATTTTTACGACCGTCGGCATCGTGATCATTCTCGTTGCGCAGAGCGCCGGCTTCTTCGCCGAAGTTTCGGTTTGGAAGTTTCTGACCGGCACCGAGTGGGCACCCCTATTCTCGCCGCAGGAATTCGGTGTTTTATCGTTGGTCGGCGGCACGCTGCTGGTTGCCGTGATTGCCGGGATTGTGTCGCTCACTCTGGGTCTTGGTGCGGCGGTATTCCTATCTGAATATGCTCCAGAAAAACTCCGCAAGATCCTCAAGCCAATTCTCGAGGTTCTGGCAGGAATCCCGACGGTTGTATACGGCTACTTCGCACTCACATTTGTAACACCGATTCTGCAGGATATTTTTGGAGACGACCGGGTGATTGTGTTCAATGCTCTTTCGGCAGGAATCGTCATGGGATTGATGATCATGCCGATGGTGTCTACGCTCAGTGAGGATGCGATGGTTGCGGTACCTCGCTCGCTTCGAGACGCCGCTTACGCCCTGGGTGCTACTCGATTTGAAGTATCGACAAAGGTCGTAATTCCGTCTGCGCTATCGGGCATCGTCGCTTCGTTCATTCTTGCTGTTTCGCGTGCGATTGGCGAGACGATGATCGTGAAGATCGCTGCTGGTGCGACTCCGAATCTGACGCTCAACCCATTTGAAAGTATTCAGGCCATGACGGCCTACATCGTTCAGGTCAGCCTGGGTGAGACACCGCAGGGTTCGTTGGAGTATAAGACGATCTTTGCGGTGGGACTGCTGCTGTTTGCCATGACGCTGGCGATGAATATCATCGGACGCTGGGTGATATCTCGATTCAGGCAGCAGTATGAATAACACCAACTCAGCACCTACGAAACGACAGCGGTTGCACACCGTGCGCGTGTTGAGAGACCGGATATTCGTTGTTGGATTCGTTCTGGCGGTCGTTGCTGGAATGTTGGGTCTTGTGGCTCTGCTGGTTGATGTTCTGGTCGACGGTTTGCCGTTTTTGAACTGGAATTTCCTGAGTAGCTACGCTTCAAGAAAGCCTCTCGAATCTGGAATTCTGGCTCCGCTTGCCGGAACGGTTTGGATTGTCGGGATGACAGCGTTGCTGACGATTCCGATCGGAGTGGGCACGGCAATATATCTCGAAGAATTCGCCAGTAAGAATCGGCTTAATCGTCTGATCGAGCTAAACATCGCAAACCTCGCTGGTGTACCGAGTGTTATTTACGGTCTGCTTGGGCTGGCGGTGTTCGTGCAGTTCCTGTTCAACGGTTCGAGAAATGTGACAGCGGGTGCGCTGACGATGACTTTGCTGATTTTGCCAATTGTCGTGATCGCTTCACAGGAGGCGATCAAGGCCGTTCCATCGAATTACCGTGACGCCGCGTATGCGATGGGCGCCAACCGCTGGCAGGTCGTGAAATCGATCGTGCTACCGCAGGCGCTCCCGGGAATGATGAGCGGAATCATTCTGGCGCTATCTCGAGCGATCGGAGAATCGGCTCCGATTCTGATTATTTCGTCATTGGTGTGGGTCACGTTCGTCCCGGCATCTCCTGACTCGAAGTTCACGGTGCTGCCACTTCAGATTTTCACCTGGATCAGCCAGCCGCAGCACGCCTTCCGTGGAATCGCTGCAGCGGGAATCATTGTGCTGCTGGTCGTTCTGCTGAGTATGAATGGTGTTGCGATCTGGATTCGCAGCAAGTACCAGTCGAGGCCTGAGCAGTAGGGCGTACGTGGCGCGACGAAAAGGCGTTATCATCACGCCATGTCTACTTCCTCGAACATTTCTACGTATGTCGAACGTCTGTCTGACGCGCTGGCCGCAGCCATTGCGAATGGACGCGTAGGAGCACCCAGATTTGTTCGTTGGATAGACCGAATCCCGGTGTCGGAATCGCCGACCGATGCAATCACTTCCGGCATCGAGGTTTGCAACCGCGTTTTCGGGTCGACTCCCGTTCGTGAATACATACACGGTGATGATGCTCTCCAAGGAACCCTCCACGCAGTTTGGGACAACGGTGCGAGTGCGATTATTTCCGCTGGCCCCGCTGGTTCTGGAGCGAACACAGGACCCGAGATCATGCTGCTTGGATCATCGGGTGCCGTGTACTTCGATGGTGCGCAAGGTGGAGTTGCCACGGTCGAACTGGTTGGTCGAGGATGAAATCACTCGGAGTTCTTTGCATCGGTGGTGCGCTGACTCATCAAGAAGCGCACGCTGCTGGATTTGATGCGGACCCGAGATCCCACATCGTTGCCGTTGCTGACGAAGCCAGGATCGACGAACACCGCCGTGGGCTGAACGCCGCACTCGCTGAGCTATATGGCGTGCCGTACATCGAAGGTGTCGAGGATGCGTTGGCGCTTCCGGGTGTCGATATCGTCAGCATATGTGCCGATGTGGAACGCCGGCATCGCGTCGACATTGTATGTGCTCGTGCCGAAAAATTTTTATACTTGGACAAGCCGTTGGCATCGAACGGAGAGCGAGCTGAATCGATCGTTGATGCGATCGCAGAGTCGGGTGCGGTTTCGCAGATGTACTCGTTTGTACATACGCCATGGGCGAAGGCAGCGAAAGAGTGTGTGGAATCGGGTCGACTAGGCAAGCTGCTAGCGGTTCATGCCGACATTCTGTTCGCAAAAGGACCGGGCGGGACCGTCGTGTCGTCCGATCAACTCCGGAAAGAGACCGCCGAACCAGAAACGTTTACATTCGTGGAGTCGAAGCGCGAATTCTTTGATCTCGGCGTTTACCCGGTCGGGTTGTGTCTCTGGCTTGCGAGTTCAGAACCGGTTGAGGTTTCGGCGGTAACTGGAAATTATTTCTTTGAACAGCACGAGCGGAACGACACCGAAGATTTTGGTGCTGTGATGATGCGTTTGGGTGACGGGGTAGTGGCAACGGCGGTTAGCGGTCGGATCGGCTGGAACAGTCATCCGGCGGGTGGTCCTCATCGGATCACGATCGTTGGCGAACTTGGGACGGAACGGTTCGATGCCTGGGAGCCACGAATTGAGATTTTCTCGACCACTCCTCCACCTGTGCTGCCCGAACCCCATCCTCAGGATCCGATGGGTATGTGGCGGTCGACTTCGCAGGCCGTCGGTATTCCACGCAAGCCGACGTACGTTCCGCTAGCAGACGAGACGAGTTGGTATCCGGACGATGTCACCGCGTTTCTTGATTGCATCCAGCAGGGGACTGCGCCGGTGATGTCGGCAGCACAGGCCCTAGGACCATCGAAGGTGATATCGGCTGCGTATCGTTCGGCGGCGAGCGGGAAGCCGGAGTTGGTTTAATTACTCGCAGTGAGACCTTCGACGACTTCGGTGTTTGGAACTAAGTGGAAGATTTCGGGAGAGATTTTTATCTTGATCGAACGGCTGCCGCCGCCGAGGATGATGTAGTCGAGGCTCATCAGTCCGTGGTCGACGTAGATCGGTATTTCAGGTGGGAGCGCGAGTGCTGTCACACCGCCGATCATCATCCCGGTGAGTTCGGCGGTTTCTTCAGAACGGGCGAATGAAACCTTACCGACGTTCATCATCGGCTTTACGACGTGATTCACGTCGATCCGGTGAGTCGCCCGAACCACGGACGCAGTGAAACTCTTGGGCTTCTTCTTCGAGGCTACGATGATCGTGTTCGCCGATTTTTCGAGCGGGAAATCGTATTTTTCGCAGAACGCTGCGGTGTCGGCGAAATCGGGATCAATCTCGACAATGTCATACGGCACACTCGTCGAGTCGAGAAACTTGATGACGCTGGTTTCGATGTTGGTGGAGTCAGGCATTTTGTATATGTGGGTAGGTTGGTTTTACGAATGGGAAGCAGTGTAGCCAATTCTTACCACCGATAGCGGCGAATGAAATATCATGGGGGCGTACGTGACGGCGCGATAGATCGGGATTGATCGAAGTATGGGCAAAACCTACTGGATGCTGGTGACGACCCAGGAGAACCTAGAAATCACCCGCGCTCGGGGTTTTTCGATGCAAGGCGTCGACACCAAGAACCGCAAGAAGGCGGTTCGGATGGCTCCTGAAGATCGAGTTCTGTACTACGTGTCCGACAAGAAAGGTTTCGCTGCGACGGCGACCGTGACCTCGTACAGCTTCGAGGATGACGAGCGAATCTGGAAGCACCAGCGGGAGCAGGAAGTTTTTCCGCACAGGGTTGAGATAGATGCCAACGTCGTTTTGGATCAGCCCGACTATGTCGATGGTTTTCAGGTGGGTCCGACGCTCGAGTACGTGAAGAAGTGGCCACCGCATCTCTGGCCGCACGCATTCTTCGGGATGCTGCACATCATTCCGCAGCGTGATTTCAATTTTGTTGAGAGCGAGCTAAAGCGTGCGGGTGGTGAAGAGTCGATTGTTCAGGTCGCTGAACTGGCTACGAACGGGGCTGTGGCTGCGGCGGAATCGGCGACGGGGTCCGACGGTGCAAGCGGTGTAATGGAGACAAGTTCTCGGAAGCTGTTTTCTGTTGCTCGCAAGAGTCGGAAGAGTTCGCATCGTCGGCGCATGTAGAAGCGGAAGTAGAGGATAGTCGCCAGTCACGACCCATCCACCGAAGATCCCTCCACCGAAGAGATATTTGATTCAGGTAGATCCGCACGACACCGATGATCAGGTCGACGAATCTCCCTCAACCCAACCTTCTCCGACTGGGAGAAGGAGCAAACAAGGCTACTTGCCGGGGACCATGAGTTCGCGGTCGATCGGGTTGCCGTTGTGGGCGATCCAGCCTGGGCCTGATGTACTCGATTTTTGCGGGTCGGGGTTCCCAACGCCGAAGTTGTCAGCGTAGAGAGGGGCAAGTAGATCGAGTTCGTCCTGAGGGATGTCATCGATTACGCACGTGGCTGCGTATTCGTCGATCTCTTCGACGAAAGTCATTGTCGTGAGGCACGATGCCACGATCGGCGGCACGAGTGCGAACTTGATTGCGATCTGACCAACTGTTGCAGGCTTGCCCGAGATCATGAAGTCGATTTGTTTAAGCTTCTGGATCGAGTTCTTCAACCAGTGCATACGTCGGTAGGCACGATGGTCTGAGGGATCGAAGGGACTTTCGTCCAGCACGGTGTCTTTCGTGTACTTCCCATCGAGCATGCCCGATGCATGCGGCACACGAGAGTAGACCCCGACGCCACCCTTTTCGGCTGCCTCGATCATGACATCAGCAGGATTCTGTTCGAGGATCGAATAGATCACTTCAGCCGAGATTTTTCGTTCAGTAAGGGTGTATAAACCCTCTTCAAACCAACCGATGTCGGATCCGACCGCTACTGCGTAGTGGCGGATTTTCCCTTCGGCTTTGAGCTCTTCGAGTGCGCCCACGGTGTCTTCTCGCTGGGGCGTGTCGAGATGAGGGTTGGTGATACTGATAGAGATCGATATAGTCGGTCTGCCGCCGCCGCAGGCTGTTCTCGCAAGCTCGCTTGACGAAGTCGGGTTACCAGATCTGAGGTCGCTCAGCGTGCCCCTGACGCTGAGTTTCTATGTCGTACCCAAACTTAGTACCGATGACGATGTCTTTCCGTCGGTCGGCCAGCGCTTTTGGAATGATCTCCTCACCGTCGCCGTCGCCATAGGTGTCAGCAGTGTCGAAGAACGTGATGCCCTTATCGGCAGCTTTTTGAAGAAGATTGATACCGTCTTCTTCCTTCATCTCACCCCACCCGTTCATACTCACACTCCAAACACCAAAACCTATTTCTGAAACGATGAGATAGGTCGACTGCAGCTGGCGATATTTCAAAGTTATTGTCCTGCGTTCGGTGGGCTAATTCTTATGATGCAGCCGGGGGGTGGCGGTCGCTTGTGCGTATTGACGCGTGATAAAGGAATTTTATCGCGCGCCGATACTTGCGTGCGTTCACGAAAATATCGTGATTTACAGCGCAGTCAGGACGGTTGTTGCGTGTTCGCCGAGCATTGCCAGAGTGTTTTTTGTGGTCAGGTCTTTGATTGCGGAAGAGGAAGTGCCACGTACAATCGCCAGTTTTTCGGCGACGAGGGGAATGTCGCGCGGTTCCGTCCACTTCGCCCGGTTCTTCTTGAACATCTGTGGGTAAGCATCAGTTTCAAGGAGGATTCGGTCGTCAGGGGTCTTCGCTGCCGTCTCTTCGAGGTCGGTAATGCGAGCGAGTGTTTTGGCAAACGAAATGTTGAAGCCTAGATCGAGAAGCTCCTTTGCGAAATCCCACCGTCCCTGAAAGTAGTGTGCAGTTCCACCGAGTTCACCTGCGTTTGTTTCTTTCAGGATGGAGAGACTTACGTCTCGGGCTGAACGGGCATCGTAATCATCGGCTTGTTCCCTGATGTGAAACACGATTGGGAGGCCGTGTTGGCGAGCGATACTGATCTGGGCATGGAATGATTCCGCCTGCCAGATCATGTCGGGTGATCGATCTTGATGGTCGATGCCGATTTCGCTCATGACCACGACTTGAGGTGAACCAGCGAGTGCGTTTAGTCTTGCGATATCGTCGGCTGTCAGCGAGCGTGTTAGGTCGGTGGGATGGACACCGACGCCAGCAAATATCGAAGGAAAGCCGGTTGCCAGATCGATAGCCAATTGCGAGTCATCGATTGTGGTACCGGCGGTGAAGATGGCGCCAACGTGTGCGTTGGCGGCGCGCTCGACGATGTCGGCGATTTCGTCGGTAGGGTGCTGATGAATATGTGCGTGGGTGTCGATGAACATTCGTGGAATATTTTTATTTAGAGAGCGGAACGTAACTACTTTGCGGTGAATTTGAGCGCAAGCGACTTTGCCCAAGCTTTAATGGCTTGCCAGTCTCGATGGTCGCCCTGGGGTGTGGGCGCGAATCGATCGATGATTCTTAGGTACCACGGCAGGTTTGCTCGCTCAAAATACCCGGTGAACATTGCATCGCCAACGATGTTCAAAGCCGGTGCAATCTCGGCGAGTTGCTTGATGAATTCTCTGTGTTGCGTGTCGCCTGTTTGCTTGCTTTCGACACCTAGTGTTCCGATCGAAAACAACGCAACGGGCTTGCTGCTAATGCGCTCTGAAGTGGTCGCAGCGAACATTCCCGCAGCTGCCAACCATTTGCCGCCGTAGAGTGGTGAACCGATCACGAATGCATCGTATTCGTCGGGATTTAGTGCACTTGTCGTTTCGGCTGACTGAGCTTCAAGTCCGGTGGAGTTCAGTTCACGAACTATTGCCGACGCGACCTCACGGGTGGATCCGAAGCGGGTGGAATATGCGACCAGAACTCTTGTCAAATACGACCCCACGATGTTTCGAGCCTGATTTTTCAGCCGGTTGAAGCGATCTATCCTAGAAGTATCGCGTACGTAGCCGGTGGGGTGCTGCCTGAACAACGACAGCAGAGCGTGGGATAGTGAATTCTCTAGATCGTACGTGGCCCCTATCGACCACAATTTTTTGGAGCTAATTCGCTTGGATGCTGCGGGAATTTCTGAAGGCAACCACTTGCTCCAGCGTATGACTGTTAGAGGTGCCTGCAGGTTGTATTTTGGGCGCGGAAGAATTTCTGGTTGATCAAGTAAATTATCGACCAGAAGCTATTTCTTTTTTGACCTTCTCGGGCTAGTCGAGTGAGAAGGGTGGGTATTCGTCCGTATTGAGCAGGAACGCGTAAGCCGTGACTCTCCATATCCAACGATTTACACCAACGAGGTAATCGTGGATACCTTTCGGGAAGCTGCCCGTGAACAGGATGATGAACCAGCTAACCACAATCGCGATCACAGCAATCTGACCAAGGATGACCAGCGCTATGTAGTGCGGAATTGCCAAGAACCACTTGATCAACGGCAACCATCGGTTGAGTTGCTGGGCATCCGGGTAGTCGAGGTCCATGTGAACGCTCTGCGTCTCGTCGGTCGATGGGTAGACGTCGGTCAGAAGACTCATGTAAGCCGTGAACCTGGTCGAAAATCTTTGCATTTCGAGGTTGAAATCAAACCACCATCGAGGATACTTCTGACGGAACAGAAGCATCAGAACGACAGGCATGAAGATGACATTGGTGCTGAATCCTAACGCCGTAAACAAGACCATCATCGGGATCGAGGTAATGAGCCTAAAGAATGTGGTGAGTCGGTTTCGGTTGGAGCTAACGTAATCGATATCCAGACGCGCCGGATAAGTTGACTGTGATTGGTCTGCAGTTGTCATTTCACTCCTGGCACTTATTACGCTCGTATCCATCCAGTAGTCGTAAGACTGTGGACCCAAACTATGATGCTTCGATGTTGTGCTGCAAGCATTGTATTCGACTACCGCTCATAGCATGCCGGGTGTAAGTTGTCGGGCAGCCTACAGTGGAGTTCGGTATCCGCACCACTGAGAGATAAGGAAAGAAAAGATATGCGAGCGGGACTCGGACAGATCAATCAAGCCACGCCAGAGTTTCTTTTGTACGCACAGCAGTATGGAATGAACGACATTGTGTTCAATACACCCGGTCTACCCAGCCACGATGGGACCTGGGCAGTGCACGATCTGGTGAACCTGCGCCGCCAGGTGGAGAGCTATGGACTCACGCTTTCGGCTCTCGAAAACGTGCCGACGACGTTCTATGACCACATCATGCTGAACGGTCCAAAGCGTGACGAACAGATCGACAACATGATTACGACCGTTCGAAACATCGCTCGGGCGGGAATTCCGATCTTTGGCTACCACTGGATGCCCTCGCACGTGTGGCGTACGCCGCCGCAGCTCATTCGTGGTGGAGCGGCGGCTACGGCGTTCAATTACGACATCGCCAACACGATGCCTTTGACGCACGGTCGGGAGTACACCGAAGAGGAGATGTGGGAGAATCTCGAGTATTGGATCAAGATCATCACACCGATCGCTGAGGAAGAAAATATCCGGCTGGGCATTCACCCCTGCGATCCCCCTGTGAAGCAGCTCGGTGGTATTCCGATGCTATTTAATTCGTACGACAACTATCGTCGGTATCTCGATATCTACCCGTCAGACAATTGCGCCATCGAGTTTTGCCAAGGAACCGTTTCGGAGATGTTCGATTCGGAAGGCGACGCCTTGTATGAATTTATCGCCGAGATGGTCGCCAGAAAGAAAGTTCTTTACGTTCACTTCCGCAACGTCTCTGTGCCGAACCCAGAAGATTTCCGTGAGGAATTCATCAACACGGGTCACGTCGATATGTACCGGGCGATGAAGGCTTACTTCGACAACGGTTACGACAGCTTCTTCATCGACGATCACGTCCCGCACACTCATCAGGACACGCAGTTCGGTCATCGCGGCAGAGCGTTTGCGAACGGCTACATTCAGGCAATGATTGAAGCGATTACCAAGGGCTCCTAACCAAAAGGCATTTTTACATGGAACCTATGGTTGCGCTGCGCGGCACTCCGACCGACGAAGTTCTTCAGATCGCTGCTCAATATGGGATAGAAAATATCCTCGTGTATGGCGGTCCTGGTGCTGCACACATGAAGTACCAGGAGTACGTTGCGCTGCGGATGAAGATTGAATCGTACGGGCTGAAACTTGCTGCTATTGAGGGTGGATTTTCTCCTCAACTCGAGTACCACGATGTGATCTTTGGTGGACCGCTGCAGGATGAGTTGATCGAGGATTTGCTTGTTCAAGTTCGCGACATGGGGCGTGCCGGGATTCCGGTCTATGGTTACAACTGGATGCCAAATAGCTGGGGAAGGGCGCAGGCGACAATCGTTCGTGGCGGTGCATTGGGTACCGGGTACGACTACGACTGGGAGAATTCACGTCGACCGGCGACATTCCCCGATGAAAAAATCACAGAAGACCAGATGTGGGACGCCCTTGAATACTGGATCAAGGCGGTGACACCGGTAGCCGAGGAAGTCGGTATGCGGTGCGGCATTCATCCTGAAGATCCGCCAGTTCCACAGCGTGGCGGTGTGCCGGGTCTGTTCCGCTCGTTCGCAGCGTTCAAGCGGTTGGTCGAGATTGTTGATTCCGATTACAACGCGATCGAGTTCTGTCAGGGTACGTTCAGTGAGATGCCTGGCGAAGATATTTACGAAATGATCGAGTACTTCGGAAGTCGGAACAAGATCATGTACGTCCACTTCCGTAACGTCAGCGGACAGGCTCCGTCGTTCAACGAGGAATTCATCAATACCGGTTACGTCAATATGAAGAAGGCGATGCGTACCTATCGTGACGCTGGATTTAGGGGTAGTTTCATCGATGACCACTGTCCGTTGATGGTCGATGACGAAGACTTTCCTGGCAATCTCGGTGGATATCGGTCACGGCTATTCGCACAGGGTTACATCGCCGGGGTAATCGAATCGGTGAAGAAGGAAGTCGAGTACGGCGGCCCGGTCGATATGAGCAAAGTCGTGAAAGGAGCTAACTAATGAGAATCGGAATGGGACTCAATAGCTCCGCAAATCGAGAATCGCTGCGTTTCATGGCGCAGCTTGGCGTGCAAGACGTTGTGTTGAACACGCCTCCGGTGCCGGTGAAAAACGGTAAATGGGAACTGACCGACCTGATCGTACTGAAAAACGGCGTTGAAGATTGGGGTCTGAAACTGACCGCAATCGAAAACACGCAAATCGATATGCGCCACCATATGATTGCCGGTGGTCCTCGCTTCGACGAGCAGCTTGAAAACATGCTCGAAACGATCAAGACGATAGGAAATGCCGGTATTCCGATGTACACGATGAGCTGGCGATACCCGCGGTTCTACCGCACCGGCCATGTCGATATCGGCTGGGGTGCGATGGGTACCGCCTACGATGCCGAGGTCGAGCACTGGCCGAAAGTGATCGATTGGGATCTTTCGCTAGATAGGGCATGGGAGTGTCTTGAGAAGTGGGTGAAAGAGGCTACGCCAGTAGCTGAGAAATACGGCGTAAAACTTGGACTGCACCCGGTCGATCCACCAATGCCAGAAGTTGGCGGCGTTCCGCAGTTGCTGCACAATTTCGCGGGTTATAAGCGGCTGATCGATATTGTCGATAGCCCGTACAACTCGATATTGCTCTGCCAGGGATCGTTCTCGCAGATGGCGGGTGCCGATCATGACAACGGTGAGAGCATCTACGATATGATCGAGTACTTCGTAAAGCGAGAACGAGTTCTTTATGTTCATTTCCGTAACGTTGAGGGGACGGTCCCGAAATTCCACGAGACGTTCCTGAACAAGGGGCATGTCGATATGTACAAGGCGATGCGCATCTACGCCGAGAACGGTTTCGATGGCTTTTTCATGGACGATCACGTGCCGATGACAAAGGGTGACACCGTGTGGGGTCACCGTGCGAAGGCGTACGCAAACGGCTACATCCAGTCGCTGATTGAAACGGTTACGGATACGAGTTTGTACGGGCTGCATAAGTAAACTCTGGCTAGAAGTTTGCCCTCTCCCTAGGGTGAGGGAGAGATCAGTCAAATTCGCGATTGAGAGGGTTCCACCCTTAACCTAACCTTCTCACTCGGGGAGAAGGGATCTGATTTGCCCGAAAGAAAAAGAAAACATGAAAATTGAGAAGATTGAAACTTGGCTGGTATCGAAGTGGTTGACCGTGCGGGTTACCTGCGATGACGGGACATATGGCGTTGGTGAGGGTAATTTTTGGAGCTACGCCGACGCGACCGAGGTAATCGCGCACCGGATTGAGGATGACATCAAGGGGCTTGATCCTCGTGATGTCGATCGAATCTGGAACACTGCGTATCGCAAGTATTCGTTCAGGAGCCCGGCAATTACTGCCGTTCTTTCGGCGATCGATATTGCGCTGTGGGATATTAAGGGCAAGCGTCTTGGCGCACCGGTTTGGGATCTTCTCGGCGGTAAGGTGCGCAATAAAGTTCGGGCGATGGTGATGGCTGGGTCGTATCCGGAGCTAGGTCCATTTTCGACGCCAGAGGATTTCGCAAAGTTTGCCCGTAAAGGAAAAAAAGATGGCTATACATCTTTGAAAATGACGCCGTTCCCGCCGAATTGGGCCCAGCTCGCTCATGGCGACCTAATACGACAAAACACGGTAATCGTCGAAGCAGTCCGTGAAGAGGTTGGTTGGGATTTCGATATTGGAATCGAGATTCATCGCAATTTGCACCCTGGATCATCGATTGTTTTTGCCCAGCAGATCGAGAAATTCTTACCCTATTTCTATGAGGATCCGATCGCACCCGATTCAGTGATGTCGATGGGCAGTGTCGGCGACAAGATAAATCTTCCGCTTGCGGCCGGTGAACGCAATAACACGCTCTGGGAGTTCCGAGAGTATTGCACGTTACCGGGCATGAGTTTCTTGAAGCCCGATATTGGGCTCGCCGGTGGGTTTACCCATGTGAAAAAGATCGCGGCTCTCGCCGAAGGCTTCCACATCAAGATGGCACCTCACCATTTTTTGGGTCCGATTACGACCATGGCACTGGTGCACATCGCTACGGCCACTCCGAACTGGGATGTGAATGAATTCAACGTAGAGACCGGAACGTTTAAAGAAGATATTGTCTCGGCCGTAACCGCGATGAAAGACGGGTACTTCATCCCGCCGGAAGCGCCTGGACTTGGCATCGATATCAACGTAGAGGAAATGCTGAAATACCCGTATGAGGGTGGAACCGGTGAGAGCTCACGTAAGCCCGACGGTGGATTGGTGCTGGGGTAAGCGATATGGCAGTGACTCAACCGAACGGTCGACTCAAAGGCAAGGTAGCGATCATCACGGGTGGTGGTGGCGGAATGGGTGGTGCGCAGGCGAGATTGTTCGCTAGCGAGGGATCGGCGGTGTGTGTTGCTGATAATCGTTTTGAGGCTGCCGAGCAAGTGACCGCAGAGATCACAAAAGCGGGTGGCAGTGCTATAGCGGTTGAGCTGGACGTTCGCAGTGCCGACGCTTGGGCAGAAGTGGTCGCTCGAACAGAGTCTGAATTGGGACCGGTGAGCCTGCTTTGCAACAACGCCGGTGCGAATTTTCGTGTGGGATTCGAAGAGCAGACTGAAGAGCAGTTCCGGTTGATTATGGAAGTTGGCCTGAACGGGGCGTTTTTGGGAATTCAAGCGGTCGTGCCCTCAATGCGTACCGCAGGCGTTGGGGTGATTTTGAACATGGGCTCGCTGGCATCGATTCGTCCGGGTGGTGGAAGTCCGGGCTACGCTGCGCAGAAGATGGCGATGGTGGGGTTGACTCGTTCAGCAGCTAATTCGTTCGCAAAAGATAACATTCGTTGCGTGATCATCTCGCCGGGTCACGTTGATACGTCGTTTATTCGAGGTAATAACGAACACAGCCCGAACAGCTGGGCGACCAGCATCGACAATCCGGACAATTTCGAGCGTCGGCTGCACAACACGCCGCTGGGTCGATTGCAGCAACCGGAGGACATTGCGAATGCGTTTATGTTTGCGGCGACTGACGATGCGGCGATGATTACCGGCTCAATGATCACAGTAGACGGTGGAGCAGCGCTCTGAGCCGCCTAAGGCGGGATTTTATGGGATCTATCGTGTATCCCTCGGGTTGGCTGTTTGTTCGGTCGAATGAGGATTTTAGATGGTTGATCTTGTGAGTGCTGATGAGGACAAATTCGGTGTAATAGTCGAGCGAAATATCGGCGTTCCGATGCGGGACGGAACGATACTTCGCGCCGACGTTTATCGACCTAACGCTGGCGGTCGCTTTCCGGTCCTGATCGAGCGGACACCGTACGACAAAAATACGTCATCAGAATCGAATCTCAAAGCCGGCGAGTTCTACGCAGCGCATGGCTATGTAACGGTGATTCAAGACGTGCGTGGACGCTTCGCTTCTGACGGCGAGTTTTATCCGTTTCGAGACGATGGTGACGGCGAAAAACAAGATGGTTACGATACCGTCGAGTGGGCTGCCGAACAATCGTGGACGAACGGAAAAATCGGCACTATAGGCGGTTCATACTCCGGCGCTACTCAGTATCGAATGCTGTCGACGCAGCCTCCACATCTTGTCGCTCAATTCGCACGTCAATCATCGGCGGATTACTACGATGAGTGGGTCTATAGAGGTGGTGCTTTCGAGCATGGATTCAACCTTAAATGGATACTCACACACACCGCGACAAACGCTCGAAAGCTTGTGCCTCTGAGCCGAGAGACCGAGGTCGAGAAACGCATCAATGAGGCATCAGAAAACTACCTGAAATGGCTTGAGCACTCGCCGATTTCTCCGCTACTACCGGTCGACGAACTTTACTCCTGGTTTAGCGACTGGATGAACCACCCAAATCACGACGATTTCTGGGAAGAATTCAGCAACGAACGATCGCATGATCGAGTCAACGTACCGGTGCATCATTTTGGTAGTTGGTTCGACTGCTTTCTTGCCGGAACTCTCCGAAATTACACAGGAATGCGAGCCAATGCGGCGACCGCTGAAGCACGAGTTGGGCAACAAATGACTATTGGACCGTGGATACACAATCCGGCTCCTGCCGACTTGCGGGACGCGGGTGAGGCCGACTTTGGCGAACAGGCGATTTTAGGCTGGCTCACAACTCGACTGAGGTGGTTCGATCACTGGTTGAAGGGTGTCGACAACGGCGTTGATACCGACAAACCGGTCAAGCTGTTCACAATGGGCATCAACGCTTGGCGTGAGTTCGACGAATGGCCACCGGAAGGCGTGAAATATACACCGTTCTATCTATCGAACGGCACGTCGGGATCGGCGAATTCTCTGAACGATGGAGTGTTGACCACTAGCAAACCTGACCTATTCGGAGAAGTTTTCGACGAGTACGAATCCGATCCCGAAAATCCGATCCGCTCATACGGAGGTGGTCACCTCGGCGACAATAACGGCCCTCGTGATCAACGTAGTTATGAACACAATGTTCTCACCTACACCACCGAAATACTCGAACAACCTCTCGACGTGACCGGTCCGGTGAAGGCAGTTTTGCATGCCTCTTCGTCGGCGATCGACACCGATTGGATCGTGCGAATCACCGATGTTCAGCCAGATGGTACGTCGATGCTCGTTTGTGACGGCATTTTACGAGCGAGATTCAAGGATTCGTTCAAGAGGCCGGTTGCATTGGTTCCCCACATGTCAGCTGAGTTCGAAATTGATCTCTGGGCGACGAGCCATGTGTTCCAAAAAGGCCACCGGCTGCGAGTGGCGATTATGAGCAGTTGTTTCCCGAGATGGGATCGTAACTGGCAGACGGGCAAGAACAACGCTCTGGAATCGAGCGGAATCGTGGCTCAAAACCGCATATTCCGAGATGAAATCCGCCCATCTCACGTCATTTTGCCTTTACTGTAGTCAGCCAGACCTAAATGTACGGACCACCGGATCCCCAATCGTCCGTTCCTGTAAGTCGTTTTCGCAGTGCTCGAAGCTGCTGTGGAAGGCGAGCGTTCGATTCCCACGTTTGATCGACGCCGTCAGTTTGTGGTTCCCCTTTCACAATGATTTCGATGAGGACCGGGCCGTCGCTCGATAGGATTCCGGGCATTGCGTTGTCGAGCGTCTCAATGTCGGAGAATCGATGGGCAACTGCGTAACCGCACGCTTCTGCTGCTTTGGCGTATTCGACGTCGGGCGCCGGGACAGGCTGACCTCCGGTAATCGAGTAGATGCCGTTGTTGAACACAAAGTGGTAGAGGTTCTTCGGAGCCATCCCAGCGATCGTTGCCAGTGTTCCAAAGTTCATCAGGAGTGATCCATCTGAATCGAGGCATATAACCGGGCGCTCCGAATCACCGAGCGCGATGCCAAGGGCGACAGAAGACGCCTTCGACATAGCGTTGGCAATTCCGACGTCGAGATCTGGTTCCCCAGAAACCTGGTTCCAATATTTCGTCTGCGTCATAGTTGTGACTGCGACGGCTTCGCTCCGTGATTCGTTGATTACACGGCAGGCGTCTGCATAGGTGATCACCGGCTGCCACCTACTTCTTCTAGAGTTTTCGCTTTTGCGTATTCGGTGCCGATAGCGACTGCAACCGGCTGGTTCGTTTTCGCCGCTCGTTCGAATGCCAAGGGGACTCTGTCGAGGTCATCGTTCGATTCGACTACGAAATAATCGACACGCCACATGTGGAGATAAGGTTCCAAGAATGTGGCGGCAGAGTCGGGGGTGTCACCTTTTCGATTGTGACCCCGGTATCCGATGAACATCACTAGGGGCAGTCCAATTCCCAATGCGAGTCCACGAAGGGCGTCTCCTGCCTCATAGAGACCTGCGTTCTGAATGGATATGACAGGGTTCTGGCCTGCCACAAATAGACCTGCCGCGACCGGAATCGCTTCACCTTCTCGTGCGACCGGAACGATCGTGATTGAAGGTTCGGCCATTAGCGCTTCGTACATGTGCGCAGTTTCAGAATCAGGGAGTGTTACGTAGTGAGACACACCTTGTTGTACGAGCTGAGCCACCACGTTTTTTGGATGTAGAACGCCGTTGATCAATCCGTGTACCTTTGCCTTGTTGCTTCAGTTCGCCGATGAACATTCAGGTTCGCTTGCAGGGGCGAGATTAGCTGTCTGAACGAATCAGCGCAACACGAATATCGCTTTTCAGTCGGTGGTGTTCGGCTTGCGAGGCCGTCTGGTGAACACCAGTAGCACGATCGCAATCAAAGCTGCCGCTGTAAACGTTGGGAACGTGCCGGTGTAAGAACCGGTGATATCGAAGATGAGCCCCGCGCCAATCGCGCCGAGTGCCTGCCCACCGCTTACGAACGGCTCGGTTGCTCCTCGAATCGCACCGAGTGAGCTTCGTCCGAAGTAGTGAGCGACGGCGACGGGAGGTACAACGAGCAACCCGCCGAGTCCGATGCCAAAGAGCACGGCTGCCGTGAACGCCATCGCCGGGGAATTGACGAGAAGGAACAACAGGGCCGTCCCACCGAGCCAACCGGCGGTAGCCGAATAGACGACCTTCACTGGGAATCGATCCAACAGGTTGCCCCACAGGATACTGCCGATGGCAGTTCCTCCTGCCATTACGGTGAGGGCCGAGGCAGCGATTGATGCCGAAACGCCATGATCGCGCAGGAACGCAGCCTGGTGAATGTTGACGCCGGTATGAATGAAAAATACGAGTCCACCAGTCACCGCAAGTGTCCACATCGCCGGTGTCCGCATCGCTTCTTTCAGCGTCCACTGCTCTTCTTTTTCGGCAGCGGGTTGCATTGCGGGATCGTCGTTGTCGCCTGTGGCGGGTTCGTCACCGTCTGGAGTGAGTCCGACGTCTTCCGGTTTGTTGACGAAAACGAGCAGCGTCAGTGGGAGGGCGATGACCCAGACCGAAATTCCCATCCAGAACCATGCCATGCGCCAGTCGCCATTGCTAGCATTCATGAATAGTTGGGCAAAAAGTGGGAACAATCCCATGCCGAGCGAGTGGGATACTCCAAGTATCGAGGATGAACGTCCTCGCATTCGGACGAACCATTGCGCGACAGCGGTCGATGCACCGATTTGCAATGGAGCCTGGAACATCAGGCGTCCTGTGCCGAAAAGCAGGTAGAAGCTGATGGGATTCGTCGTCCATCTGAGCGAGAGGATGACCGCACCCAGCAGGATCACCGACGATGTCATGAGCGTTCTCGCTCCATAGCGCTGAAGAATCCAACCGGCGATAGGTGATACGAACATCGATACGACGCCGGCTGCGGCAGCAGCACCAACTATGAGCGTGCGGCTCCATCCGAGGTCTTCGCTCATCGGGAACACAAATACCGCGATCGTCAGGGTTGCCGCAGCGTTTCTGACGAACATTGTCGAGCCGGCGGCGAGTACGACTGCCCAGCCGTAGAAGAACGGCGTTCGGTTTGCCAGAACGGCTCGAGGATCGGTGGTTTGACGTGTAGATGTAGTCATTACGAAGTAGAAGCGCGGATGCTAGCAGCCGAGAAGGTGGAATGTGTCTCAGAAAAGGGAGTTACCGCTGGTAAAGTGGTTACCCGAAGTATCGGGGCAGCGGTTCGACCACGTTAAGAGTGGAAGCTTTCTGACCAGTGAAAATGCCCATTTGTAGCCATCGGTAAAAGTAGCAAGCGAAATATGTCACCTGAGTCAACTTCATTCGACGCCAAACGATCATTCGAAACAGCAGACGGTAAAGTCAGCTACTACGCTCTTTCGGTGCTCGAAGATGCGGGACTGCTCTCTATTTCCAAAACCCCGTATTCAATCAGGGTGTTGCTCGAAAATGCTCTGCGAAAAGCCGATGGCGGTCCAGCGACTGATGATCACGTGAAACTCGTGGCATCGTGGCGACCCGATACAAAGCCGGCTAGCGAGTTTCCGTACATGCCGGGTCGGGTCGTTCTGCAGGATTTCACCGGTGTACCGGTTGCTGTCGATATCGCTGCGATGCGGGACGCCGTTTTAAACGCGGGCGGCGATTCTTCGATCATCAACCCGATCGTTCGTTCCGACATGGTGATCGACCACTCGGTGCAGGTCGACTATTTTTCAACTGCAGATGCACTTGCGATGAATATCGAACGTGAGTTCGAACGGAACACCGAGCGATATCAGCTGCTCAAGTGGGCGCAAGGTGCCTTCGACAATTTCAATATCATTCCGCCCGGCGCGGGAATCGTTCATCAGGTGAACCTTGAGTTCCTTGCGGAAGCAGTTCTTTCAGAAACGACGGCTGATGGCGATCGGGTTGCCTTCCCCGACACATGTGTCGGCACCGACTCGCACACTACTATGGTGAATGGGCTTGGCGTGCTTGGCTGGGGTGTCGGTGGAATCGAAGCCGAGGCAGTGATGCTTGGTCAGCCGTACTACATGGTGGTGCCCGAAGTTGTAGGTGTTCGACTTACCGGATCACTACCTGAAGGGGCGACTGCGACCGACCTCGTTCTGGGTATCGTCGAGATGCTACGAGAAGAAGGTGTGGTTGAAAAATTCGTTGAGTTCTACGGACGAGGGCTCGAAAGCCTGCCCCTTGCCGACCGTGCGACTATCGCCAATATGGCTCCTGAATACGGTGCAACATGTGGATTCTTCCCGATCGACGATCAAACACTGAAGTACATGCGTGACACTGGTCGAGACACCTCAACGGTCGGGCTTGTCGAGAAGTACGCCAAGGCAAATTCGTTCTTCTATGACTCTGCAAACGAGCCCGAATACTCTGTGTTACTGTCGTTCGATCTTTCGAGCACCGTTCCGGCTCTTGCAGGTCCGAGACGACCGCAGGATCGGCTCGCCCTAGACGAAGTTGGCGCAAACTTTAATTCCT
>CAJXEJ010000027.1 GCA_913052475.1 uncultured Dehalococcoidia bacterium | reverse complement strand
TACGTCTTCTTTATTCGGACCAGAGATGTTGATGAACGTTGCTCCATCTGCAGCAAGGGTGTTCTCGCCAATCGGCTGAATCGGAACCGGGTGCGAGAAACCAACACTGACTTCAAGCGCCTTGCCTTTTTGCTGAACCCGGTACCCGGTACCGATCAGCTCAAGACGTTTCGAGAAACCGTCTGCACAACCAATAACCATGTTGTTCAGCAGGCTTCGAGTCAATCCGTGCAGTGCTCGCTGATCGGGTTCGTCGTTGGGGCGAGCGACAGTGATAACACCGTCGGTCAGATCAATTTTCATCGTCGCCGAGAGGGTTCGCGTTAGCGTACCCATCTTGCCTTTAACCGTGACTGTAGTGCCATCAACTATTACATCGACGCCACTTGGCACGGTTATCGGGGCTAATCCTATTCGAGACACTTTAGATTTTCTCTCGTTAATTCTGATTCTAAATTCAGCTGAGTCGCTCGCCTACCAAATGTAGAAAAGCAGTTCTCCACCGACACCCTGACGACGGGCCTGCTGACCCGTCATTACGCCCTTGGATGTCGACATAAATGCCACACCCAGACCGCCGAAGTACCGAGGCACTTCGTTTTTACCTACGTAAACACGGAGACCGGGTTTACTTACGCGCTTGAGCCCCTGAATTACAGGAGTCTTGTCTTCGTAGTAGCGGAGATGAATCTCGAGTTTCTTCTCGGTCGATTCATCTTCGTTTGCTGCGAAACTTGAAATAAAGCCCTCGTCAGACATGAGCTTCAAAAGTGAAGACTTCATTCGTGAAGCTGGGACTTCGAGTGATTCATGGCGAACCTGTACTGCGTTGCGGATACGGGTAAGCATGTCGGCTATGGGATCTGTTACTGGCACCTTGATCGATTCTCTTCAGTAGTTAGCGGCTATTACAGGCTTCCCTTGCGGATTCCAGGCAGTTCGCCCTTCAGTGCAAGTTCTCGGAAGGTGATTCGTGAGAGGCCGAAGAAGCGCATGTAACCACGAGGTCGACCAGTTACGGCACAACGGTTACGCAAGCGAATCGCAGCAGAGTTACGAGGCAGTTTCGTCAATTCCTGGCGGGCTGCGAATCGTTCTTCTGGTGTTCGATTAATGTCGACCGAAATTTTCCGGAGTTCTGTTCGAACTTCGGCCTTAGCATCAACCAGCTTCTGGCGGCGCTTTTCTCTCTCGATCATCGACTTCTTTGCCAATACAAATAACTCCAGGTGGTTTAGAGGCCCCCAATGGGCTCATCGACACGCGCAAACGGCATGCCAAGTAGTTCGAGGAGACGTCGCCCCTCTTCGTCAGTGCGGGCAGTAGTCACAAACGTGATCTGCATACCTCGCATTCGATCGATTTCATTGTAGTCAATCTCAGGGAATGTCGATTGATCGCGCATTCCAAGAGAGTAGTTGCCACGACCATCGAAAGCAGTTCGGCTGATACCTCGGAAATCGCGCACACGAGGGAGCGTGATGTTCACGAAGCGATCGTAGAACTGCCACATACGGGATCCCCGTAAGGTGACCGAAGTGCCAATTACAGAACCTTCACGAAGTTTGAAATTCGCAATCGATACCCGGGCCCGGTTTTCGGTTGGCTTCTGACCGGTGATTTTCTGGAGATCGCCGACTGCAGCACCGACTGCCGAGTTGCTATCGAGAGCTTCACCCAAACCGATGTTCAGTTTGATCTTTTCGATCTGCGGAACTTCCATCGAGTTCTTGTAGCCAAATTCGCGTGAGAGCACTTCTACCACGTTGTCGCGGTACAACTGCTTCATGCGCGGCACATCTGCTACTACAGTCGACTTCTTAGCCTTTGGAGCAGCTTTAGCTTTTGCCGGAGCGTCTGCTTTAGGCGCGGTTTTCTTTACTGCCGGCTTGGTTTTTGCCTTTGCTGCTGCTGGTTTTTTGGCCGCAACTTTCTTTGCAGCAGACTTAGAAGCTTTTGCTTCTACTGCCTTTTCTTCTTTTTTCTCGTCAGGAGCGTTTGCCACTCTTGACCACCCTAACTTTCGTCCCGTCTTCGAGGATCTTCTGACCAGTACGACCAGCAACACTGGTCTCTGGATCGATGAGCATTACATTAGAGAGCGAGATCGGAGCCTCACCCTGGACCATGCCAGTCTGTGCGATGCCAGGTTGTGCCTTCACATGGCGAGTAACCATGTTCACACCTTCAACCATGACTCGGTTCTCCGAAGGGAGAACCCGGATCACAGAACCACGCTTGCCTTTGTCTTTTCCAGAGATAACGAGTACCTCATCGTCTCGCTTGATTCGTGTCTGACTCATTGGTTAGAGAACCTCCGGTGCCAACGACACGATGCGCATGAACTGCTTGTTCCGCAGTTCACGTGCTACTGGGCCAAAGATTCGAGTTCCACGTGGGTTTTCATCTTCGCCGATGATGACGCATGCGTTGTCGTCAAATCGAATGTACGAACCATCGGATCGTCGGACTTCCTTCGAAGTTCGAACTACCACGGCCCGAACTACCTGGTGCATCTTTACGGTACCACCGGGTTGTGCATCTTTTACTGTGCATGTGATCACGTCACCCAGACTGGCATAACGACGCGCGCTTCCTCCGACGATGTTGATGCAAAGCACCTCACGTGCGCCAGAGTTGTCGGCAACTTTCAGTCGTGTCTCTCGCTGAATCATCTGCTAGTCCTCAACCCTTTCTGAGTCCTCTGCACCAGTAAAGGCAGCTGAACTCGCAAGGTCAGATGGCTGAACTTCAGCAACATCGACTTTCTCGATAATGCTGACCAAACGCCATCGCTTGGTTTTCGAGGTAGGACGTGCTTCTTCGATCAACACGCGGTCGCCAACAGTCGCGGAATTCTGTTCGTCGTGAACAATAAACTTCGACTGCTTGCGCCGCGCCTTTTTGTAAATTCGGTCAGGCTGCAACCAAGAAACGCCAACAATAACGCTCTTGTCGTTCTTGTCTTTCAGAACAGTGCCGGTCCGCTGTTTGCGCGCCACTCTATTCTCCCTCTGCCTGTGCGGTTTCCAAGTTTGCCGTGATCGAGCGTTCTCGAATCACTGTCTGAATGCGCGCAATGGTCTTCCGGGTATTCCCGAGTTCGTTCGTGTTCGTTAGCTGCATCGTCGCCTTGCGGAACCTGAGGTTCATCATGGCGCGCTCCTGGTCGCCGAGCTCTTTTACGAGTTCAGTGTCATTCAGTTCTCTTACTTCGTCGATACGCATCTATTGTCAGTTCCTGCCTGATTGCTGATCGCATTCTGCGATCAGCAATCAGCATCCTTAAAATTCATCACTCCGTGCAACAATTCGGGTCGGAACGTTCAGTTTGTGTGCTGCTCGTCGCAAAGCCTCACGCGCATCCTCTTCCGGAACGTCGGCCATTTCGTAGAGCATTCGCCCACGTCTTACCACCGCTACCCAACGATCGACCGCACCTTTACCGCCACCCATACGGGTTTCGGCAGGTCGTGCGCTAACAGGCTTGTCTGGAAACAATCGAACCCAAACCTGACCGCCACGCTTCACGTAACCGGTAATTGCACGTCGAGCTGCTTCAATCTCTCGAGCTGTGATCCAACCAGGACCTTCTGCTTTCAGACCGAAATCGCCGTAAACCAACGTTGAACCCTTGGTGCGGATGCCGTTCATCCGACCTCGATGTTCTTTTCTATATTTAGTTCGCTTTGGCTGAAGCATGACTACTTCTTGCTCCCGGACTCATCGGCCTTTGGTACCGATCCACCGGTTCGTGAGCCTGAGCGACCACCGCCGCCAGACGATTTCTGTCCACCGCCCTGATCGTTCTGAGCATCCTTGCTCTCTTGGGTCGCGCCCAGTGAGAGTCGTGCCATCGAACGTGCTCGAAGGTTCTCGGCAGACGGAATCATGTCGCCGGTGTAGATCCACACCTTGATGCCAATGACACCGAACGTGGTCTTCGCCTCAGACACTGCGAAGTCGATCTGCGCACGCAACGTGTGAAGCGGCGTTCGCCCTTCCTTCTGCTTGTCGGTTCGGGCGATCTCGGCACCGCCGAGTCGACCAGAAACAACAACCTTGATACCTAGTGCCCCCGACTGCATAGTTCGCTGCATCGCAAGTCGAATCGCACGCCTGTAGGCGACACGTCGTTCGAGCTGCTCAGCAATCGACTGACCAACTAGGGTTGCATCGAGTTCAGGTTGACGAATCTCCTGAATATTCAGGCGTGAACGCGTCTCGGTGAGTTTTTCGAGATCGCCTCTAAGCTCATCAACTCGCGTGCCACCTCGTCCGATGATGATTCCGGGGCGAGCAGTATTGATCGTAATGACCAGGTCCTGCGCACCACGTTCGATCTCAACTCGTGAGATCGCACCAGACTCTGCATATCGTCCGTTGATCAGTCCGCGAATCTTCTGGTCTTCTTCGGTGAGGCGTCGGTAGTCCGAACCCTTACTTGCGAACCAGTGCGCTCGCCAATCCTGTACGCCACCGAGTCGGAACCCGATCGGGTGTGTTTTCTGACCCATATCTAAATTCTTACCTCGTCGACTTCAATAGTGATGTGTGATGTTGGACGGTCGAACGCACCGACACGGCCTCGTGCCTTCGGTCTGAAACGGCGAGTCCATGTTGCCTTATCAGCGGTGATTCGAACGATCTTCAGGTCATCGCGTGACTGTAGGTCGTTGTTCTCAGCGTTGGCAGTTGCGGCCTTAAGGATTTTCAGGATCTCAGCAGCAGCGGGGCTGGTCATGTATCGAAGCATTGGGAATGCGTCGTCAACCATCTTGCCGCGGATTTGATCCATCACAAGCCGAAGCTTGTAATCAGAAATACCTACGTTTTTTGTTCTTGCTATAGCCATAACTAACCCGTTGTCCTATCGGACCTACCGATGTGACCACGGAAGGTACGAGTAGGTGCAAATTCACCGAGCCTGTGACCAACCATGTTTTCTGTAATGAGGACTGGAATGAACCGACGACCGTCGTGAACAGCAATCGTTAGGCCAACCATTTCAGGCATGATCATTGAAGCACGCGCCCAAGTTCGGATCACGTTGCGTGAACCAGCAGCCTGGATAGCAGCTACCTTTTTCATCAGCTTTGGGTCTACGTATGGACCTTTTTTAATTGACCGTGACATCTGTTATTAGTCTCGACAACCGGATACCTGACGGTATCTAGCGGTCATACCTCCGCCTCAAGATAAATTTGCTCGTGCCCTTGTTCCGACGTGTGCGCTTGCCGAGTGCCGGCTTACCCCACGGGGTTTTCGGTCCAGGCATACCGATACCGGAACGACCTTCACCACCACCATGCGGGTGAGCTGCCGGGCTCATTACTGAACCACGAACGGTTGGGCGGCGACCGCGGTGACGGTTCCGACCAGCTTTACCAAGTTTTTCGTTCTTGTGGTCCAGATTGGAAACCTGACCCACGGTTGCTGAGCATTCGCCCAACAGCCTTCGCATCTCACCCGACGGGAGCCGGACGAGCGTGTAACCCGATTCGTGAGCCATGACCTGAGCAACCGTACCGGCACTCTTCACCATCTGCCCACCCTTACCGGGTGTAACTTCAATGTTGTGCACCAACGTACCTGTCGGGAGAGTGCCCAACGGTCGGCTGTTGCCTGTGGTTACAGGAACGTCTTCACCGCTTGCAACGGTGTCACCGACTGTCACGTCGTTTGGCGCAACGATGTATCGCTTGATGCCATCTTCAAACATTACTAGGGCGATCCGTGCTGTGCGGTTTGGATCATATTCAATCGACATAACAGTCGCTGTGCCTGCCTTGTCGCGCTTGAAGTCGACAATCCGGTAACGACGTTTGTGTCCACCACCGCGGTGTCGAACAGTAACTCGACCACGGTTGTTTCGTCCGCCCTTCTTGCTCAGAGGGGCGAGAAGCGACTTTTCGGGCTTGCCTTTAGTAATGTCCTTGTAGTCGTCAGCGACGGAGTCGCGACGACCGGGAGACGTGGGTTTAAATTCTTTAAGTCCCATACTTTATGCCCCCTCAAACAACTGAATGGTATCGCCGGTTTGCAATGACACGATTGCCTTTTTCCAGTCGGCTTGCTTCGACGGCCGTCGACCGTATCGCTTTACTTTGCCAGAGACTGTCAGAGTGTTCACTTTGACAACCTTGACATCGAACGCCCATTCGACTGCTTTGGCAATGTCGTGCTTGGTTGCGTCGGAATCAACTTCAAATACATATCGGCCCTGTTCGCCTAGAAGAGTGCTCTTCTCGGTAATGATGGGACGCTTGAGAACTTTAGCGAGGGTCATTACTCGTCACCGCCGCCGGTTCCCCAGAGACTATCGATTGTCTCTAGCGCTTCCTGTGTAACAACCAGGTTCGGAAAGCTTGCTGCTTCGAGTGGGCTCATCAGCGCTGCTGCCTGAACCTCGACACCCTGAATGTTGCTTGCCGACTTGACCACATTGTGATCGGTCGAACCAGTAACGATAAGTGTTCGGCCTTTGAGATCGAACGCCGACACGATGTCTCTAAGAGTGCTGCTCTTGGGAGCATCGAGTTTCAATGCATCGAGAACTGTCACATTCTCTTCGCGGAGTTTGTCCGAGAGTGCGATCCGAAGTGCCTGCTGTCGCATCTTCTTGGGAAGACGCTGTCGGTAGCTTCGTGGATGCGGTCCGTGAGCTACACCACCGCCTTTGAGGAGAGGCGAACGCGCGCTACCCTGCCGAGCTCGGCCTGAACCCTTCTGGGGGCGCAGCTTCCGCGTCGAGTAGGTGACTTCAGATCGATTCTGAGTGTCCTGAGTACCACGTCGTTTGTTCGCCTGCTGGGCTACAACAGCCTGATGCAGGAGAGCGTCGTTAGAGGCAGCACCCCAGACCTGATCGCTTGCTGCGACAGACCCGATAACTTTGCCTTTGTTGTCTTTTACTTGCAGATCCATTATTTGCCCTGCTTCTCGATCCGAACGATGCCGTTCTTTCCACCAGGAATGGAGCCTCGAACAAGTACAACGTTCTTCTCGACATCAGCAGCTACAACCCTGAGGCCTTTGACTGTGACTCTGTCGACGCCGTAGTGCCCACCCATTCGGGTTCCCGGCCATACACGGCCCGGTGACGTACCCGCACCGACTGAACCCGGTGAGCGGTGACGGTCGGATTGACCGTGTGTCTTCGGCCCACCTGCGAAGTTGTACCTGCGTACAACACCGGCGAAACCCTTACCTTTCGAGGTACCGACCACTTTGATCGGATCTCCAACTTCAAATACATCGGCCTTCAGTTCTTGCCCAACTTCGTACTCAGCGAGGTCGTCCACGCTAAATTCTTGAAGGTGCTCGAACTTGCCCCCTGACCGGGTTTGATGCCCGGCTTCGGCCTGATTCAGCTTGCTTGCCGCAAGGAACCCGACCTGGACAGCTTCGTAGCCATCTCGAGCGTCCGTCTTCACCTGGGTGACGACGCAAGGCCCGAGCTCGACTGCCGTGACCGATTCTGCGGTTCCGTCATCGTGGTAGTAGGTTGTCATTCCGATCTTTCGACCGAGAAGTCCAGCGATAGTCATTTCGTTTTCTTGCTTACCATTTTTCTGGTTTTACTATTTGCTCTACAGCTTGATAGCGATATCGACGCCAGCGGGTACGTTGAGTCGTGTTAGCGAATCGATCGTCTTCGAGCTGGGCTCGAGGATGTCGATAAGGCGTTTGTGAACGCGCAACTCGAAGTACTCGCGGGAGTCTTTATGTACGTGAGGCCCTCGAATCACTGCGAATCGACGCTTTGCTGTTGGCAAAGGAACCGGTCCGGCGGTCTGGGCACCTGTTCGCTCGGCAGTTTCCATAATCTGCTGAGCCGAGATGTCTAGAACTCGGTGATCGAACGCTTTTAGGACGATTCGAATTTTCTGTCCTGGCATTCCCTAGTTTCCTGATACTTTCTCTGCAACGTTCTTCGGCACTGCCGAGTAGTGGTCCAGTTCCATAGAGAAACTGGCACGACCGGTAGTGATTGATCGAACGTGCGTGGCGTACTGGAAGGTTTCCGCAAGCGGGATGTACGCAAGAATTACCTGCGCTTCGCCACGGGCTTCCATGTTCTGAACCTGAGAACGCCTAGAGTTCAAGTCTCCAAGCACGTCGCCAAGGAATTCAGAAGGAGTCACAACTTCAATCTTCATGATCGGCTCAAGAAGAGCAGGTTTGCCCTTCGCCATAGCGGACTTGAACGCCATCGAGGCAGCCACTTTGAAAGCCATTTCAGAAGAGTCAACTTCGTGGTACGAACCGTCTATGAGTACAGCCTTCAGGTCGACAACCGGATATCCAGCGATGACACCTGAGCGAGCGGCTTCTCGGAAGCCCTGCTCAATCGGCCTGAAGTATTCACGAGGCAGAGTCGAACCAGTAATTTCAGATTCAAACAGCAACCCGGCACCCGGTTCGACCGGTTCGAGTCGAAGTGTGCAGTCACCGAACTGTCCGTGACCACCAGTCTGTCGGACCAACTTACCCTGCGCAGTTGTTGACTGGGTAACGGTCTCACGGTAGGCAACTCGAGGAGCGCCAACCGTTGCATCTACATTGAATTCGCGTCGCATTCGCTCAACGATAACGTCGAGGTGGAGTTCGCCCATTCCAGCAAGAATGACCTGACCACTTTCCTCATCGCTTGAAACAACGAGTGTTGGGTCTTCGTCAGCGAGCCGAACTAATGCGGTCGACATTTTTTCCTGATCTGATCGAGTCTTAGGCTCAACAGCAACGGAAAGTACGGGGTCGGGGAACGAAATCTGTTCCAGCGAAATCTGTGCGTCCTGCGGGCAGAGAGTCTGACCGGTGACCGTGTCCTTAAGACCGATCGCCGCGACAATTTCGCCTGGTCCCGCCGACTTCTTCTCTTCACGAGAATCAGCATGCATGACCATCAAACGACCCACTCGTTCGCGGGAGCGGGTGGTGGAGTTGTAAATGTTTGTTCCGGCTTCGAGAATTCCTGAGTAAACCCGAAGGTAAACAAGGCGACCAACATGTGGGTCGGTAACAACCTTGAATGCGAGTGCCGACATTGGATCGTCAGCGGAAGGCTGTCGCTCCAGCTCAACTGACTCATCAGCAGGGTCAACACCCTTGATTGCTTCAACGTCGAGCGGTGAAGGAAGGTAGTCGATTACTGCGTCGAGCAACGGGTGAACACCGCGATGTCGAAGAGCAGAACCAACGCATACCGGGAAGATCTTGAGATCAATGGTTGCTCGTCGAAGGGCTGCCTTGAGTTCTTCGACAGTGATTTCTTCTGCCTCGAAGAACTTCTCCATCAGAGCATCATCAGTCTCGGCGACCTTTTCGAGCAAATGCTGTCGAGCTTCTTCGGCAACCTCTGCGTATTCCGCCGGAATATCGATGAGCCTATGCTCAACTGCTTCGGGTGTCTCGTAAGCGTAGGCTTTCTGAGCGACCAGATCAATCAAACCATGGAACTCCGATTCAGCGCCCATTGGGATTTGAATCGGAACAGCGTTGGCGCCGAGTCGGTCGTGGACCGTCTCGACTGCGTAGTTGAAATTCGCTCCAAGTCGATCCATCTTATTGACGAGAATCATTCGTGGAACTTTGTATGTGTCGGCCTGACGCCAGACTGTCTCTGACTGAGGCTGCACACCGGAGACTGACTCGAGAACAACTACGCCACCGTCGAGCACACGAAGAGAACGTTCAACTTCAGCGGTGAAGTCGACGTGACCTGGAGTGTCGATGATGTTGATCTGGTGGCCATCCCACTGGGCGTTAGTTGCGGCTGAACCGATGGTGATTCCACGTTCGCGCTCAATCGACATGAAGTCCATCACGGTTGTGCCTTCATCGATATTACCGATCTTATAAGTCTCTCCAGTGAAAAAGAGCACGCGCTCTGTCACCGTGGTCTTACCGGCATCGATATGGGCAATGAAGCCTATGTTCCGTACCTTCTTAAGGTCGGTTTTCTTTGCAGACGTTGTAGTCATCTCTGTCGCCATCCGTTCCGTCCCCGTGGCCATGCCATCGGAGCGGCTTTGCGGCTGATATTGGTTTAGTGCTGGTTCCTACCAGCGATAGTGGACGAAAGCCCTATTGGCTTCTGCCATCCTATGAAGATCCTCACGACGCCTTACGGCGACGCCACCCCCTCGGGAAGCCTCGAGTAGTTCCGCATATAGCCGATCGGCTATAGGCCTACCCGAACGCTCTCGCGCAGCTGTGATCAGCCATCGCTGCGCTAGTGCTCCCCGACGTTCAGGGCGCACTTCGACCGGCACCTGATAAGTTGCTCCACCAACACGGCGGGGTTTCACTTCCAGTGCAGGCATTGCGTTACGTACTGCCTGCTCGAACACCTCAAGGCCGGACCTCTCGGTTTCTTTTTCGAGCTTTTCGAGGGCTTCATACATTGCCCGCTGAGCTACCGATTTCTTACCACCAATCATGAGGCGATTAATAAACCGGGTAAGCTCCACAGATCCGTACTGGGGATCTGGTGCTATTTGCCTGCGCTGAGCGCGGCGCCTGCGTGCCATGTTTCTACCTTCGTTTTACGGTCTTCAGATAATGTCTCTGACAAACTAAGCCGCCTACCCAAGTTGAAGCAGGCGGTCGTTTTTTCCATTGATTTTTAGTATTTAGCTTTTTGTCGTGCCGTACTTACTACGACCGCGCCTTCGGTCTTCAACACCCGATGTATCGAGCGTTCCACGAACAATGTGGTAACGCACTCCCGGGAGATCCGGAACCTTGCCGCCTCTGATAAGGACAACCGAATGTTCCTGCAAGTTGTGGCCTTCACCTGGAATGTATGCCGTGACTTCCATGCCGTTGCTCAACCGAACACGGGCTACCTTACGAAGTGCCGAGTTCGGCTTCTTCGGTGTAACGGTTCGAACTTGAAGGCAAACACCGCGCTTTTGCGGGCTTCCCTTTTTCAGTTCAACCTGTTGGCTTGCGAATGAGTTAAAGGCAAACCGCAACGCCGGCGTCTTCGGCTTACGCCGTTTTTGCTTGCGCGATTTACGTACCAGTTGGTTAATTGTGGGCAAATTTAGTTCCAGAAAAAAGGTCACACGAAAGCGGGCCCAACCGATATTGATCAGGCCACGAAGGGTAAGTATACGAACCACTACAACACGAAGTCAACGAGAATTAACGCAATTTAACGAATATCGACGCAGCGGCGCGCCGTTCGAAATCAAGGGTTGTGAAATTCACCACAAACTAATACCCTAGGTTGCTTCCCTGCCGTGCGCAGTCGTATTTCGCTCACTGTGGAGATGCGCCGCGCGTGCGCACACTAAGCAGCGCACAGCCCTCTTTTTCATATGGGGTACTACTTAATCCGGGTGTAATCAAGTGAGTTCGATAGCCCTTTTAGGGTTTGCTGACACAGAATCTGAACGCCTCGCGGCTGGTATCAGCGCGCTTGATCCTTCACTGAAATTTGTGAAGTTCACTTCGGAAACGAGTAAGGACGAATTGGCCACGAGCGTGGAAGGCGCGCTTGTTTGGGGTGCTGGCGCTGGTCTGGCGGGCCCGTCTGGAATAGTCCACGCCGCTGCCGATGCCGGAGTTCCGGTGGTGGTTGTGCTTCCTGCCGTTTCGCTGGAAGGAATTACCGCAGCCCGTGAAAAGATCGAGGTCTGTTTTTCACCTTGCACGCCCGAAGAGGTGACTCTTCGGTTAAGCATCGCAATGTCGAGAAACGCGCCGGCCAAAACTTTCAACAAGATAGTTCACGGTGAGCTGGTTATCGATTGCGACTGCTATGAAGTAATGCTCAAGGGGCGCAAGGTCGATCTCACTTACAAAGAATATGAATTGCTGAAATACCTGGCTTCGAATCCGGGGCGGGTGTTCAGTCGAGAATCGCTATTGCGGAGCATCTGGGAATACGACTATTTCGGCGGAACCCGAACGGTCGATGTTCATATCAGGCGACTGCGCAGCAAGATCGATGACGTGTCGAATCACTTCATCGAAACACAGTGGAATGTTGGCTATCGCTTCCGTTCGCCCGGTGGAACGACAAGCGGAGCTTCGGGAGGATCGACGTAGGTACGGCATGTGTCGTATCGACAAATTGTTTCAAATTGAAACAAAATATTAATAGTTAGCGCGTGTATTGCGCGCCTACGAGAGCAATATAGGTACCCCGCTATTTCAAACTCGATCAGTTGCCGCAACGCGTTGAGTTAATTGACAAGTAGAAAACATTTTTCGTTACTCAGCCTTCGCCAATTTTGAGCGACCGATCGCAGGAGCGTCTTCAGACACTCCGACAGGTACGTTTCAGACAATGACACAAACATCCGAAAACCCACACCAAAAACTCGATGAAGAGGCAATCACGTACGTCTTAATCTCAGCGCGCGAGCACGATGTGAAGTTCATTCGGCTCTGGTTCACCGATATCCTCGGGACTTTGAAGGGCTTCGCCGTTACTGTCGATGAACTGGAAGGCGTACTCCGAAACGGAGCAAGTTTCGATGGTGCATCAATTGAAGGTCTGACGCGCGCCGACGAATCAGACATGGTCGCTATGCCCGATCCATCGACCTTCCAGGTACTGCCCTGGCGGCCGAGTAAAGACGCGGTCGCCAGAATGTTTTGCGATATCGAGACTCCCACCGGTGAACCGACAGCAACAGATGGGCGACAGGTTCTGCGTCGCAATCTCATCCGTGCGGCCGAGATGGGACTGACGTTCTACGTGGCACCCGAGATCGAGTACTACTACGACGTGGGTGAAACGGCTGAGGCTTCTCGCACAAATCGCAGCGGCTACTTCGACCAGACTTCGGTCGATGGGACCGGGGCTGACCTTCGCCGTGAGACCGTACTGACTCTTGAGCAGATGGGCATCCCGGTAAAACACAGCCATCACGAAGTCGGAGCCGGACAGCACGAAATCGACCTGCGGCACATGAACGCGCTGACAATGGCCGATTCGATCATCACTTTTAAGGTTGTTGCCAAAGAACTCGCAGCTCCATCCGGCGCAAACGCTACTTTCATGCCCCGTCCGTTCGGTGATCGCCACGGATCCGGGATGCACACTCACATGTCGCTGTTCAAAGGAGACGAAAACGCGTTCTTCGATGCTGATGCCGAGATGAACCTGTCGGAAACCGGCAGGTATTTCATTGCGGGGTTGATGCGTCACGCAGCCGATATCTGTGTTGTGACGAACCAATGGATCAATTCATACAAACGACTTCTGCCGGGTCTTGAAGCCCCGATCTTCACATCGTGGACAACAGGCAACTTCAGCGATCTGATCCGAGTGCCAACCTATCGCCCCGGACGCGAAGAAAGCGTTCGAATCGAATACCGCGCTCCCGATGCTGCCGCGAACCCTTATTTACTATTCTCGGTTCTGCTTGCTGCAGGCCTTGATGGCATCGAAAACAAATTACCGCTCCCTGAGCCGCTCGATGATGACGTCTACCAAATGTCGGATACCGAGTTGAGCGAACGTGGAGTAGCACGATTGCCTCGAACGCTAGATGAAGCTATTCGGCTTGCGGAGAACAGCGAGCTTCTTGAAAAAGCTCTTGGTTCGACCGTTATGGCGAACTTTCTCGCAAATAAGCGACTAGAGTGGCAAGAGTTTAGTAATACGGTGACCGATTACGAGCTAGCAAGATATCGCCACCTGTAAACCATCTGATCGAACGGGTCACGATATTTGCAGGCATGCGACCTGATCTTGGTACTGGGAGAGACATGACCGACGACCGGAATACTTCCACTTCGCACTATGGAGAACCGCAATCAGAGGCAGTGCTGCCAGATTTCACCGACATAGCCGAACGTGGGCTGTATGTTCCCGAACTGGAACGTGACGCGTGTGGGGTTGGCATGGTCGCCAACATCACCGGCAAGCGATCTCATGAGATCATCGATCAGGCGCTCGAAGTGCTCGTGAATCTCGACCACAGAGGTGCGGCCGGTGCCGATCCACTAACCGGTGACGGTGCTGGAATTACGATCCAGATACCCGACGCGTTCATGCGTAAAATTGCCGACGAAGTGGGTATAACGCTTCCGGAAAAAGGTCGCTACGGCATCGCGATGTGCTTCCTCCCTGTCGAGGACGAACTGAACGCGGCAGCACGTTCCGCCATTGAATCTTCCACAACCGATAACGGGATGGCCGTTCTTGGTTGGCGCGACGTCCCGACCGATCCTGATGTGATCGGTGTCACGGCTCGCACAATCATGCCGAAAATCGCACAGTTGTTCGTAGCCGCACCAGAGGGTGTTGAAGGCGATGCGCTCGAAAGGGCTCAGTATCTAGCTCGAAAGTCGACCGAAAAGAATTTCCTCAACGCAGAGTCAGACCCTGATATTAAGAAGACACTGCTCCGAGAGTTCTATGTCTGCTCGTGGTCGGCTAGAACGCTGATCTACAAAGGAATGCTTCTCACCTGGCAACTCGGCAAGTTTTATCTCGATCTTAGCGACGAGAGCATGGTCAGCGCATTCGGTCTTGTTCACTCTCGCTTCTCTACCAACACTCTTGGTTCGTGGAAGTTGGCTCACCCGTATCGAATGCTAGCGCACAACGGTGAAATAAACACGGTTCGTGGGAATCGCAACTGGATGCAGGCAAGAGAGCGCACAATCGACTCTTCGTTCTTCGGGAACAAGATCGATCAGCTAACACCGATCTGCGAGTCCGATGACGCCTCTGACACCGCGTCACTCGACAACGTGTTCGAATTGCTCCGCATGACAGGTCGCTCGGTCGAGCACACTGCATCAATGATGATGCCGGCCGCATGGTACGGCCACGAGTCGATGCCGCAGAACGTGAAAGATTTCTACGAGTTTCACGGCAACGTAATGGAGCCGTGGGATGGTCCAGCGATGATCGTGTTCACTGACGGCGACGCTGTTGGTGCGGTTCTCGACCGAAACGGTCTCCGCCCATTCCGTTACTGGGTGACCAAAGACGACCTGTTGGTGATGGCTTCGGAGGCCGGCGTTCTGAATATCGATCCCGAGCGCATCAAGTACCGCTCACGCCTTGAGCCGGGTCGTATGTTCCTGATCGACTTCAAGCAGCAGCGAATTATCGAACCCGACGAGGTTATCGACCGCATTGCGTCACAGAATCCTTACGGTGAATGGCTGGAAGAAAACCGCGCAACGATCGATTCCCTACCTGACGCACCCAGCGTCCCAGACACCGACATCGACACTCTTGTTAGCCGTCAGATGGCGTTCGGTTACTCACGCGAAGATCTGCACATGCTGGTTCGCCCAATGGCGATCACGGGTCACCAACCCCAGGGCTCAATGGGTAACGACGCGCCTCTCGCCGTTCTATCCGACAAGCCGCAAAATATGTTCGCATACTTCAAGCAGGCGTTCGCCCAAGTTTCGAACCCACCTCTCGATGCAATCCGCGAAAAGCTGATCACCCAGCGCGCTGTGCCGGCTGGACGACGCCCAAACATTTTCGAGACGACGCCGCTTCACTGCCGTACACTACGGATCGACCACCCAGTATTGAGAAACTCGGAACTGGCGAAGATCAAGGCATCCGATGTGCCCGGCGTAAAGGCAAAAACGATCTCAACACTGTTCGCTGTCAGTGGTGGTGCAAAGGCACTCGACGAAGCGCTCGACCGGATTCGCAACCAGGCGAGTCAGGCGATCGACAACGGTTACACCCTGATCGTTCTGTCCGATCGCGGGGTTGACGCCGAGAACGCATTCATACCGTCGCTACTCGCAACGAGCGCCGTTCATCATCACTTGATTAGGGAGCGCAACCGTGCGCAGGCCGACATCATCGTCGAGTCGGGCGAACCACGCGAAGTACATCACTTCGCGACGCTGTTCGGCTACGGTGCATCGGCGATCAACCCGTATCTGGCGTTAGAAACAATCGCAGGGTTGAGGATGCGCCCGACCGCCGAGGAAAAGATTCCGCCGCAGGATACTGCTGAAGAAAACTTCCGAGAGGCGATCGAAGAAGGCGTCGTAAAGACGATGGCCAAGATGGGTATCTCAACCCTTCAGGGTTACATCGGAGCGCAAGTCTTCGAGGCACTCGGCCTCTCGCAGGAACTCGTTGACGAATACTTCACGTGGACCGTTTCTCGCATCAGCGGAGTCGGCACGAACGAAATCGCTCTCGATATTCTTGCGAACCACTCACGTGCGTACTCGCCCGACAACATTCCCTCGAATCTCAAGCTCGATCTCGGTGGGCTGTATCTCTGGCGTGCCACTGGCGAACATCACATGTGGAACCCCGACACCATCGCCTTGCTTCAAGATGCAGTTCGCCGCAACGATGGCGATGTGTTCAAGCAATTCGAGAAGGCTTCCGACGAGGAAGGTGGCCAGCACGTCGCTATCCGAAACATGCTGGAGCCAATTTTCGATGATGAGATTCCGCTAGACGAAGTCGAAGCGGCTGAAACCATCGTTGAACGATTCGCCACGGGTGCGATTTCACTCGGATCGATCAGCCGTGAGGCACACGAAACACTCGCTGTTGCGACCAATCGCATCAACGCTCGCTCAAACACGGGTGAGGGTGGTGAGGACCCCGAGCGCTTCACTCCTGAAGACAACGACGACTCACGTTCCTCCGCGATCAAGCAAGTTGCATCGGGCCGTTTCGGCGTCACGACTAACTACCTGAGTAATGCCAAAGATCTTCAGATCAAAATGGCGCAGGGAGCCAAGCCGGGCGAGGGTGGTGAAATTCCGGGTCGCAAGATTTCGGATTACATCGCCTATATAAGGAAGACGACTCCCGGTGTGGAGTTGATTTCGCCTCCACCTCACCACGACATCTACTCGATTGAGGATCTGGCTCAGCTAATCCACGACCTCAAGAACGTCAACCCCGATTCCCGTGTGCACGTGAAACTCGTTTCCGTCGCTGGTGTGGGAATCATCGCTGCCGGTGTAGCCAAAGGTAAGGGCGATGTCGTTCTTATCTCGGGCGACTCGGGTGGTACCGGTGCATCACCGCTCAGCTCAATCCGCCACGCAGGATTGCCATGGGAACTTGGGCTCGCTGAAACCCAGCAAGTTCTCGTCGCCAACGGTCTGCGTGACCGAATTGTTGTTCAGACCGACGGCCAGATGAAGACGTCTCTCGACGTTCTGGTTGCGGCTTTGTTGGGTGCCGAGGAATGGGGCATCGCAACCGGAGCGCTCATCTCGATGGGCTGCATCATGCTGCGTAAGTGTCACCTGAACACGTGCTCAGTTGGTGTTGCGACTCAGGATCCTGAGCTTCGTAAGAAGTTCTCGGGAACTCCCAATGCTGTTGTGAACTACTTCATGTTCCTCGCTGAGGGCCTTCGTAAACTCATGGCAAAGATGGGCTTCCGAACCGTCGATGAAATGATTGGCCGGGTTGACAAGCTGAAGGCACGCGAGGATATCGATCACTGGAAGGCGCAGACACTCGATCTGTCGCCGATTTTGGTGAAACCCGATGTGCTGCCGGAAGATCATCCATACCAGCAGATTCTGCAGAACCACGGACTCGACAAGGCACTTGACAACGAGTTAATTGAGCTTTCGAGAGCTGCAATCGACTACGGAAATCGCGTTGATGCAACATTGCCGATCACCAATATCAACCGAGCGGTTGGGGCCACGTTGAGCGGTATTATCGCCAAGAGGACCGGAGAGGCTGGTCTTCCCGATGGTTCGATCAACTTCACCTTCCAGGGGTCTGCTGGTCAGAGCTTTGGTGTGTGGTTGGTCAAGGGAATCACGTTCAAGGTTGAAGGCGATTCGAACGACTACTTCGGCAAAGGCTTGTCGGGTGGTCGGCTCATCATCACTCCTCCCGCAGAAAGTTCGTACGCCGCTGAAGACAACATCATCATCGGTAACGTCGCTCTCTACGGTTCTACCGGTGGTGAGGCGTACGTGAACGGCCTCGCCGGTGAGCGGTTCGCCGTTCGAAACTCGGCAGCATCGGCTGTTGTAGAAGGAATCGGCGATCACGGTTGTGAGTACATGACCGGTGGTCGCGTAGCCATCCTTGGACCGGCCGGCCGAAATTTCGGTGCAGGAATGAGCGGTGGTGTTGCCTACGTGATCGATCCAGATGGATCGTTCAGTGATCGTTTCAACGATGCGATCGCGGATCTGCTGGACGTCATTCCAGGATCAGATGACGACAACGAACTGAAAGAGATGATCGAAAGACACGTCGAGTACACGGGTAGCAAGGTCGGAAGCGATCTTCTAGCCGACTGGGCGGAATCGGTGACGAAATTCAAGAAGGTATTCCCTCGAGACTACGCACGAGCTCTCCGAAGACGTGCAGCCGCTGCTGTTTCTGAATCGACCGACTCGAAAGAAGGGGTAGGTAGCCGTGGGTAAAGTAACCGGATTCATGGAGGCGGTGCGCCGCATTCCGCTCCGCCGCGACAAAGTCACTCGCCTTGAAGATTGGAAAGAGGTTTACCTCGAATGGGACGAATCCGACGCACGTCGTCAGGCGAGCCGTTGCATGGATTGTGGTGTCCCGTTCTGTAACAGCAGTTGTCCACTTGGGAACTTGATCCCCGAGTTCAACGACTTCATCTACCACGGTAACTGGGAAGAAGCTGTTGAACGTTTACACGCTACCAACAACTTCCCCGAGTTCACGGGTCGTATATGCCCGGCTCCCTGCGAGGCATCCTGCACACTTTCGGTCAACAACGACCCGGTGACGATCGAGATGATCGAAAAGCAGATCGTTGAACACGCCTGGAAAGAAGGTTGGATCAAACCGCAACCCGCTAAACTCAAGTCTGGCAAGAAGGTTGCTGTAATCGGATCAGGTCCTGCCGGACTTGCGACGGCACAGCAGCTTGCACGAGCAGGTCATACAGTGACTGTCTATGAACGAAATGAGTACATCGGCGGCCTGCTGGCACTCGGTATTCCAGAATTCAAGCTCGAAAAAGATGTCATCGAG
The DNA here is from genome assembly GCA_913052475.1 of uncultured Dehalococcoidia bacterium. Taxonomy (GTDB): domain Bacteria; phylum Chloroflexota; class Dehalococcoidia; order Lucifugimonadales; family Lucifugimonadaceae; genus Lucifugimonas. Next base: position 9,850 of record CAJXEJ010000027.1, on the reverse strand, counting down.
CGTCGCGTGAACCAGCTTCGCGGAGAAGGTCTGAAGTTCCGTGTCAACACGAATGTCGGTGTCGACGTAACTCCTGAAGAATTGCTTGCCGATTTCGACGCAATCTGCCTTTCCGGCGGATCTACCATCCCCCGTGATCTGCCTGTGGAAGGTCGCGATCTCAAAGGTGTCTACTTCGCAATGGAGTTCCTCACCCAGCAAAATCGAAAGCTGCGCGGTCAGGAGTTCCCGCCCGAAGAAAATATCGATGTTGTTAATAAGAAGGTGATCATCATCGGCGGTGGCGATACCGGAGCGGACTGTCTCGGTACATCGCATCGTCAGGGTGCGGCAAACATCATCCAGATGGAGATCATGCCTCGGCCTTCCGAGACCCGCGAAGCAACCAACCCATGGCCGCAGTGGCCGACGATCTTCCGCACTTCAAGTGCGCACGAAGAAGGCGGCGACCGTGATTTCAACGTCCTCACAAAGCGATTCGTAGGCGACGATGAAGGTAACCTGAAGCTACTTGAGTGCGCTCGAGTCGAATGGGTTAAAGACGAAGAGACCGGCCGTTTCAACATGAACGAAGTTCCGGGCAGCGAATTCACCATCGAAGCGGATGCGGTATTCCTCGCAATGGGATTCCTCCACCCGCAACACAATGGCCTACTCGACGATCTCGGTGTCGACTACGACCCACGAGGCAACGTAGCAGCCGATGGCAGTCTTCGAACCAACCTCGACAAAGTCTTCGCCTGCGGTGACATGCAGCGGGGTCAGTCGCTCGTGGTTCATGCGATCGCGAGCGGACGACGTGCAGCACGGCAGATCGACATTTTCCTTACCGGAGAATCTCGACTTCCAACTGTGCGAGGCTACGCTCGACCTCCGATTATGGTCACGGTAGGCAGCAATAACGACTAAAAGCGGCAGTAGAATCAATCCCTATGACTTCCGACAACGGCAATTCGGGTTTGAGCGGGGTAATTCGCGTAGCCGCTGCGCAGATAAACACCACTGTTGGTGATATCGACGGCAACGCGCGGTTGGTCGAAAAGTGGATCACCAAGGCTCAAGATCAGGGTGCGGATCTTGTTGCGTTCCCCGAATTGACAATCACCGGATATCCACCAGAAGACCTTGTGCTCTATGACAACTTCATCGCCGCTAACAATTCGGCGTTGAGCCGCATTGCGGCTTCGGTTGGCAACATCGTGGCGATGGTTGGTTTTGTTGATTCGGTGACCGATGACATCGGAACGAAGCTATTCAATGCAGCGGCTGTGCTCTACGCCGGCAAGGTAGTCGCTATTTATCGCAAGATCCATTTGCCCAACTACGGTGTTTTCGATGAACGACGCTACTTCTCCGTTGGTAACGAATGCCTTGTGCTTGATATCCGTGGAATCAAGGTGGGTGTCAACATTTGTGAAGATATCTGGGAATCGATCGGACCCTCGGAAGTCCAGTGCGTCGCCGGTGCCCAGATCGTCGTAAATTTAAATTCATCGCCATTTGAATTGGGCAAGCAAGGTCATCGAGTCGACGTTGTAACCGAGCTTTCTCATCGAAACCGCGTGTATACGCTGTACACAAATCAGATCGGCGGTCAGGACGAGCTTGTTTTCGATGGCGGCAGCATGCTGGCAGGTCCCGGTGGTGAGTTGTTGGGCACTGCGCCAAGATTCGAAGAAGCGCTGCTTGTTGCCGATATCGACGCTGGTGCACTTGACTCGTTCCGACTACAGCACCAGTCGTTTGCGATTCCGCAGGACGAACTTGATCAAATCGGACAGCCAAGCTCAATCGAAATTGATCTCCCTGCTTCTACGGTGCACCCACAACTTTCCGAGCTTTCGATACACAGCTTAGACAGGCTGGAATCCGTCTACCGCGCTCTCGTTCTTGGAACGCAGGATTATTTAAAAAAGACCGGCTTCAAGAAAGTCGCCATCGCAGTTTCAGGTGGAATCGATTCGGCAATCGTTACGGCGATAGCTGTCGATGCGATCGGTGCTGAAAACGTCGTGGGAGTCGCACTTCCCTCGAGATACTCGTCCGAAGGTAGCCTCACCGACGCCGGAGATCTTTGCTCAAGGCTCGGTGTGGAGCTGTGGAAGATTCCCATCGAACCTGGTCACTCTGCCTTCGAGGAAATGCTTGGCGAGGCGTTCGAAGGTACAGAACCCGGGCTAGCGGAGGAGAACACGCAATCCCGAGTTCGTGGCAATCTGATGATGTCGATCGCCAACAAGTATGGCTGGCTGGTACTTACAACCGGTAATAAGTCTGAAATGGCGACCGGCTACGCAACTCTCTATGGCGATATGGCGGGGGCTTACGCAGTCATCAAAGATGTTCCGAAGACTCTGGTGTATGAACTTTGCCACCACCGAAATCAGCGTGGGCCAGGTTCACCGATTCCAAACGCCATCATCGAGAAACCGCCGAGTGCGGAGCTTCGACCCGATCAGCTCGACGAAGATTCGCTCCCGCCATACGAACAGCTTGATCGAATAATTCATCAGTACATCGAAGAACGTATTCCACCGGAAGCAATCGTTCAATCAGAACAGGCACTCGGAGAAGATGGTGCCATCGAATCCGTCATCAGAAGAATCGTTCTGTTGATCGATATAAACGAATACAAACGACGACAGTCCCCTCCTGGCGTGAAAATAACGGGACTTGCGTTCGGAAAAGATCGCCGACTGCCCATCGCTTCGGGCTGGCAAAAATAGTCGATTACGCTTAGTTTGCAGTTCAGAATTGCTCTGTCTACGATGGATTCAGGTTTCGGATTCATATCGATCTTCAAAGTTGCTCCACATTCGCCCCGTAAGTTAGATATCAACCAATTTCTACATTCGACCGAAGCTACTCAATGCTGACCGTTCGACTCGAAGACGCATCAAATACATCATGACTACGTTGAACAATATTAAAAAACTTTTTGCTGGCGGATTTGCCGCTCTGACTTTGGTGGCAGTTGCAGCATGTTCAGCTGGAACAGTCGATCCGGCAGAAACAAGCTTCGGCGCAGAATCAAGCACCGTACAGGTCGCAAATGTCGAACAGAGCACCGCCACGCCGGTGCCAACGAACACCATCGCGCCAGTCGACACTGGAGAGTCGGCAGTAGTCGAAAGTCCAACAGCTGAATCAATTCAGGCTGCGTTCGACGGGGAAACCGACGATAAGCCAATCGGCGACGCCATCCCTGAGGTTGATGATCCAGAGTCCGACATATCGATGCTCACCCCAGCCGAGATAGTCGCTGCAAAGGAGGATCATCTCGCAGATCTTTATGAATCAACTGTTGAGTCGGTTGTGTTTATCTTCTCAAGTACATCACAATATGAAGGCTCCGGATCGGGATTTGTTTGGGATGAAGAAGGCCACATCGTCACGAACTATCACGTTGTGCAAAGTGCTACTACGCTTCTCGTAAAGTTCTTCAACGGTCGAGAATATCGCGCTGAAGTAGTTGCGTTTGATCCTGCTGCGGATCTCGCCGTAATCAAATTAATCGATCTAGACCACGATTTGGCTCCAACCGCAATTGGAAATTCATCGGACCTGCGACCTGGACAAACCGCGATCGCACTCGGCAACCCATTCGGAAAAGATTTTACGATGACGACTGGAATCATCAGTGCTATTTCTCGAACGATCAAAAGTGGATTTTCCGCATACAACATTCCTTCAGTCATCCAGACCGACGCAGCGATCAATCCCGGCAACTCGGGCGGCCCACTTCTCGATATGAACGGTGCAGTGATCGGAGTTAACACTCAGATAGTTAGCGAAACACGTCAGAGTTCTGGTGTTGGATTTGCCGTACCCATCGATCTCGTTAAGCGAGTTATTCCTTCGCTCATTGAATCAGGTGAGTACAACTATCCGCTCATGGGAATCAGCGGAAACGAGGTAGAAATCAGTCTTCGCGAAAACATCGGTCTGCCCGCCGATGTCGTCGGTGCCTACATCACACGCGTCACCCCGGGCGGCCCCGCAGATCAGGCAGGAATTCGTGGAGACAGCGGTGTTACCGGGTTCAATTACGATGGCGATGTTATCGTCTCGATCAACTCGATTCGCATGCTGTCGATGGACGATCTAATCGGATATCTGGCTCTCAATACGGAGCCTAGGGAAGAGATCGTTGTAGGCATAGTCCGCGACGGAGTTGAGATCGCCATCTCGATGACACTCGGATCTCGACCAAGTATCTCCTAAATCCGATTCATCCAACGGAATCACACAAGTAATTCCTCAGTTGATTGACTGATGGATTTCTTTTTGAAAAGACTGGATCTCTTCCTCTTTCCCAATGAGCACTGAAAATAACCGGTTTTCTGGTTACACTGAACGCGTCGAGATTACGATTCATCTGTCGCTCGCCGTGCTATGTCGCGACTGATCAGTGGTTCTAATCCTTCTGGGACTCGACATTCTTTTTCATCAGAATAGTATTTTTTAAGATAATCCGTTAGAAATTGTTCGAACCTTTTTACCGATTGGGTATGACCCAACCCGGGTTGAGTCGCCAAAACCAGCGACTTGAACGGAAATTGGGTACTCGACTGCTCGAAAAGCGAGGTACCGGCGCAATTCTCACGGATGCTGGTCGCGAGTCGATGCAGTTTGCTATCCGAACAATTTCGGATTTCGACGCCCCCGTTTCACGGTTTGACCCCGACCCATCTGCACTAAACGGTGTCATCAGGATTGTCGCCAGCTCAACCCCCGCTGAGCACCTGATCCCGGCACTGGTAGCTGAGTTCACAAGCGAACAGGCATATCGGTCGAAGTTCTGGTCGCCGACTCAGCGCAGGTCGCTCGTACCCTCGGCGATCGTCAGGCAGATCTTGGCCTCTCAGGAACGCCATCCAGAGAGAAGGCGGGTCGGGTACCTGTCAGACTGTCGTACAGACACTTTCATCCGCAGGCATCGAACTTCCTGAGCACAAGGTTTCGATGACGCTGGGTGGCACGCAGGCAGCTATTTCGTCAGTCGAGCAAAACCCGGGCATTGGCTTCGTTACCAGCCACACTGTCACAAGCCAAGACGACAGTGTTTCCTCTGTTCGTATCGATGCTTTTCACTTGAACGTGGTCTCAATATGGTTTACGAAAATGGTCGAGTTCGCGGACGCCACACATAGTCGTTCACCGATTTCATCGTCGCCAGCCTTCTTAGTAGTTTCCCTGCTGCAAACGCACTTTCTGGGAGAGCGATATCGTTGTGCCATAGAGTTGTTGCAGCATTAGAACACTTGTGCTAATCTTGCTTACATTGCGGACGGATTGAGCCGCATGTCCGGCCACAAAATAGCGCAGAAAGAAGAGCGACGTTGGCTGTTAAGAAAGCATCGGCAAAGATCTCAGTTAACGGGGCAAGCAGCGACCGAAATAAGACTCTCGAATTGGCTCTTGCGCAGATCGAAAAGGCGTTCGGCCGTGGTGCAGTAATGCGCATGGGTGAATCGGCGGCGGATTCAGGTGTCAAAGCGGTTTCAACAGGTTCAATCGCTCTCGATCTTGCACTTGGCGTCGGTGGACTTCCCCGCGGCAGAATCATCGAGATTTTCGGCGCTGAGTCGGCAGGTAAAACCACTCTTGCAATGGCAGCAGTAGCTGAAGCCCAGGCGGCCGGTGGTCAGGCGGCTTTCATTGACGTTGAGCACGCAATGGATCCGGCGTACGCACGCTTGATCGGTGTCGACATCGACAAGCTGCTCGTTTCTCAGCCCGACTCTGCGGAGCAGGCTCTAGAAATTACCGAGTACCTCATTCGCAGTGGTGCGCTCGATATCATCGTTGTCGATAGTGTTGCGGCTCTTGTTCCTTCTGCAGAACTCGAAGGCGATATGGGTGACATGCAGATTGGCCTACAGGCCCGCATCATGTCACAGGCTCTTCGCAAACTCACCGGAATTATTCACAAGACCGACACTGTTTGTATCTTCATCAACCAGCTACGCGAAAAAGTCGGCGTGGTATTCGGCAATCCCGAGGTAACACCGGGTGGCCGTGCCTTGAAGTTCTACAGCTCGGTACGTATCGACCTTCGCAGGGTTGAGGCGGTCAAGGTTGGGCAGGACATCATTGGCAACCGCGTTCGTGCCCGTGTGGTCAAGAACAAAGTTGCTCCTCCGTTCCGAAAAGCCGAGATAGAAATTCTCTTCGATTCCGGAATAAGCAAAGAGGGCAGCCTGCTCGATCTTGGTGTCGAATTGGGAATCGTCAAGAAGAGCGGTTCGTTCTACTCGTACGGTGATACCCGCCTGGGTCAAGGGCGTGAGGCATCTCGAAAGTTCCTCAAGACGAACACCGATATCCGAGACGAGGTCGAAGCTTCGATTCGTCGTGGCGAAGATGACACGACCCCACCTGAGGGAACAGGCCAAACAGTCGATGCATCAGCATCGAACTAAAGCCGCTTAACTCGGTCTCGCTCTCGTAATTGATCATTTCAGGCGCAACTGGCAATTTTTCGTCAGTTGCGCTCTAAGGGCGATTGCCCGATAAACTTGATAGAAGAGCGGTTCGCTGTTTTTAGCGACACCGCGCATGGAATCAAGTGACCACCTCTATCGTAATCATCGCCCTGGGGCTGCTGGGTAGCGCATTTATTAGTGCCACCGAAACGGCTGTGCTTGGCGCGAGCCGACATCGAATCGAACACAGAGGCGAAGAAGGCGACAAGCGAGCCAGACTCGTGGTGAGCATTTTCGACCAGTATGAAAAGTTCTTTGGAACGATTCTTCTTGTCGGAAACCTTTGTAACATCATGGTTGCGTCTGTCGGAACAACGCTGGCCATCTCGACTATCGGTGGTGGTGAACCAACCCTGCTCTCGACCGTTGCTGCAACAGGTATTGCGACCGTTGTAGTCGTTGTTGTGGGTGAGCTCACCCCTAAAACGCTTGCGGTCGTTGCACCGGAACGATGGTCGCTTATTACTGCCCGCCTCGTTTTGGTTCTTATGACGGTTTCGTGGCCAATCGTGTTCGCATTCACACTCGTCCCACGAGGAATCATGCGTTTGTTCGGCGGGAAAGAATCGTTCACCAGTCCGATCGTAACCGCCGGCGAATTACGCACATTGATCGACCTGGGTGAAGCTGAAGGCACGGTTGAAGAAAACACCGGTGAGATGCTCGAGAACATCTTCCGATTCGGGGAAATGGAAGTTCGGGACGTCATGACTCCTCGACCCGAAATTTCATGGATTCGGGCCGATGCTACTTACGGCGAATTTATGAAGATGTATCAACTCTCGCCGCACACCCGATTCCCAGTCTATGACACTGACCACGACGATGTTGTCGGTATTTTCTCAGTCAAAGACGTACTGGCATCGCTTTCCGAAGGCAAGCTTGACATTGAACAAACTGTCATCAATTTGCTACGGCAGGCGAACTTCGTACCGGAAACCAAACGACTCGACGATCTATTTGAAGAGATGCAGGAGTCGGGACACAAAATCTCGCTCGTGGTCGACGAGTTTGGTGGTATCGCAGGTCTCATCACACTCTCACGCCTTGTTGAGCAAATCGTTGGCCGAACGGGTGAAGAGGGCAACAAACCTGAACGACGGTTCGTGACGGTCAACGAAAACACGTTCGTACTTGACGGTGGCCTTGAGATCGGTGAAGCAAACGACGAACTCGGACTGGAGATCCCGGAAGGCGACTACGAAACGATCGCTGGTTTCTTCCTTGAGCAAGCTCAACAGCTACCAAAACCCGGCGCGCGTGTCCGTTTCGGAAACCTGCGGATGCAGGTTGGTGAGATGGATGGGTCAAAAATCACGAGCATCAGGGTTCGGCGAGTCACCGAAGTCGCTGAACTCGTCCAGTAGCATCAGAAGATAGCTCATGTCTAGCGAGTCAAAATTTCTCGAACTATTAATCTCTGGTCTTGATCAAGCAGCCGTTCCTGATGGATCCACGCTCATCGTGGCGTTTTCTGGTGGTCCGGATTCGACGGCAGTTCTCGCCGGACTGGCTCAACTTAGCGCCAACCGAAACATCACTCTCGTCGCTGCTCACGTCAATCATCAGATCAGACCCGCAACTTCGAATCGAGACCAAACCGTTGCTGAACAGATCGCCAGAGCACTAAATATCGAATTCACAGCAATCAATGCCGATGTACCGACGCTCGCCACAACCAACAAAATCTCAATCGAATCGGCAGCCCGGCGACTCCGATACGAAGCACTCGCGAAGGCCGTCGAAACTCACAATGCTTACGGAGTGGTCACGGGTCACACGCAAGACGATCAGGCCGAAACGGTGCTGCTACACGCTACCCGCGGATCCGGTTTAAGGGGAATCGCGGGTATGAGCTACAACTCTTTGCTTAAAATTCCAGATTCAGCCGCCGAACTGAGAGTGCTGCGCCCTATGCTCGACACACCCGGAGCCATGTGCATCGAATTTTGCACACAGCTTGGAATCGAGCCAGCAATCGACGAATCCAACGACAGCCGCGACTACACACGAAACAAAGTTCGTCTGGACGTGCTCCCCCTGTTGAACGAGGTGACTCCGGAATCGATCCGCGCTCTGGCACGCCTCGCGAAAAACACCTCTGATGACCTCGAAATCATCGACTGGGCGGTTGACCAGCAGCTCTCAATTGCACAAAACACCGCTGGTTCATACTCCCGTGCAGTCGTCGATGATCTTCCAAAAAGCCTGATTGCAAGGGTGTTGATGAAAGCATACGAGCTACATGTCGGTCACTCACTGAATCTCGACCGCTCGCACGTCATCGACATGGCGAATCTGCTCAACGGTCAGAGCGGCACTTCGATTGAACTACCCAATCAAACTGCGTTCTACATCGATCGGGAGTCGTTCGGTTTCAGATCGCCATCCAACGATGACTGCCCATACCCAGCCAATCTCGCTACAGCCGAACTACCACTACCAGGTACTACGGCTATCGGTAGTGGAATGACTCTCAGTGCTGAAATCATCGATCGCCCGTTAAACCTTGATCTCGCCGACGCCCATGTTGCCTTCGCCACTCCTGATCTGCTCTCGCATTCGCTAAAGCTGCGCACCCGAAAGAACGGCGATCGATTCCAACCGCTGGGCATGGCTCCACAGGTGAAGCTTCAGGACTTCTTTATCGGCGCGGGAGTACCAGAACGCTGGCGAGACAGAGTGCCTCTGGTCGAATCGGATCATGGGATCGTTTGGATCGCCGGATATCGACTCGCAGAATGGGCGAAGGTGCTTCCGGAGCACTCGCAGGTTGCTCGATTCGAACTCGCCGGAGCTCGATCCCAACCGAGTTCCTGATGGACTTTCAGAACGCCTATAGAACCTGCGATAGGCGAGGATTCACTGCAAGGCCAGGTATGCGACCGCGCTTGGCGATCACCCTATTCTCGATTTCCTTGATGTCGGCAGTGAACGAAATCGGGCTTGCGGCTGCGATGTAGTAACCCACGGCAAACACGCTCACCGGTGCTGATGCCTCAACGAATTCTCGAATTCGATCTGGGGTGATACCGCCGCTGACAAAAATATCGACGTGACTGTATCCGCCCTGATCAAGTCTTGCACGTATCTCGTGAACGAGGTCGGGTGTAACGCCTCCACGTTCTTTAGGAGTATCGAGTCTGATGCCTCGGAGTCGCTCACGTAACGCCTTGGCGACGGCGAGGGCCTCTTCCGCCTCGTCCTTGAAAGTATCCACCAACGCCACTCGAGGGACTTCAGGGGGCATGTGCTTGTCGAACGCCATGATCGAGCGAACTGTGTCGCCCATGAGCAGCACGAGCGAATGAGGCATGGTCCCCGAAGGGGTAAGTCCGTGAAGTTGCTGACCAACCACCGAG
>CAJXEJ010000026.1 GCA_913052475.1 uncultured Dehalococcoidia bacterium | reverse complement strand
ATCCATCCGGTTGCACCCGGGGCAATCTGATCACCCTCTAGAACCCGAATCGTCGCTGGAATTTCTCTGGTACCTGCGAACAGAGTTACTTTGTGGTTGTGGCGAACCGGGTGGAGAGCGTCCGGAATCATCCGGAATGTGGCATCGAACGCCCGCGACGATTCAAGCCAGCCTACGCTGGTTACGAGGTCACCACGTTCTATGTCAGAATGGTCGATTCCACTTAAGTTCACGGCAAGGCGGGTTCCGGGACCTACTTGATCGTGAGATATCTCATGGACCTGCAGGCTCCTGATTCGTGCCTTGAGTCCTGATGGCAGAATCTCGACTTCTTGACCGGTTTTGAGCGATCCGTCGGCAAGCGTGCCTGTAACGATAGCCCCGAATCCCGTGATTGTGAAAGATCGGTCGACGGGCAACCTTGGATTCCCTGTGTTTTCGTGGGTGGGCAGTCCGGCGATTAGCGTGTCGAGTGCTGCCCGGAGCTCGTCGAGTCCGTCGCCGTTTTCAGCTGATACCGCAATAACTTCGGCATCGGCGAGCGACGTACCTTCAAGCGATTCCTGAACATCGAGAGTTACAAGGTCGAGCCAGTCCTGATCGACCAAATCCTTCTTCGTCATCACGACAAGACCGGTGTCGATGCCAAGCAGGTCGAGAATTGCAACATGTTCTCGAGTTTGTGGCATTAATCCTTCGTCGGCAGCAACGATCAAGAGGGCGACATCAACGCCACCGGCACCCATGAGCATGTTCTTGATGAAGCGTTCGTGTCCGGGCACGTCAACGATGCTTATCTCGGCTCCTGAAGGCAAGTCGAGCCACGCAAAGCCCAGCTCAATCGTCATTCCACGGGTTTTCTCCTCGCGGAGGCGATCGGGATCGATTCCGGTCAGAGCCTGAATCAATGTCGACTTTCCGTGATCTACGTGTCCTGCTGTACCAACAATAAACAAGCTTCGATTACCTTCTTTTTCCAATGTGATCGCGAGCGCGATCTTTCTGACGGCTTATTGCAGGTCGCGACCGAGTTACGGAGCACCCTGAAATTGACTACCGGATTTTAGATGCGATTGCTGCGGTTCGGTTACGCGCCGTCGTCGCATTGTGTTTTTTCTATTCTTAGTCGCCGGTGCCAAGAAATTCGGCAAATACCTCGTTGCCGAGTAAACGACCACGTTCACTTAGTTGTACGGCAGTGTCTGTTACCTCGATCAGTTCCAACTGCAGTAACCGCGCTATTTCCTCGGGGAACACGATGTCGATACCGACTCCAAAACGTTCCTCGAAACGTTGGTGAGTGACACCCTCGTTTAGCCGCATACCCATCATCATCGTCTCTGCGACATCGATGGCAGGTGTGGTGATGTCGACCTGCTCAACCGGTCCAGCAGGACTGGTCATGGTGGCGACCGGGTCGAGGCCCACGATTTCGTACTGCTTGCCGACTAAGGTGGTGTATCGGCGAGGTGATTTCAGGTTGGCGAATCGTTGGCCAGCGAGCCACGAATGAGCACCGGGCCCGACACCGAGGTACGGTTCATTCAGCCAGTAAATGAGATTGTGTTGCGATTCCATTCCGGCCTTTGCCCAGTTCGAAATCTCGTACTGCGTAAAGCCGTTCTCGTCCAGACGTTGTTGGGCGTGTTCATACATGTCGGCGGCGAGATCATCGTCGGGGACGGGATACCTGCCAGTGATGACGTCGACAGCTAAAGGCGTACCTTTCTCGATCTGTAGCGAGTAGAGCGAAATGTGTTCGGGTTCGAGCGATATTGCCTGATCCAAAGTGTCCGACCATTGTTCGATGGTCTGGTAGGGCAGGCCGTAGATCAGATCGATCGATTGATTCAAGAATCCGACGGATCGAAGCGCCCAAAAAGCCTGGTTTGCGTCGAGGGCAGTGTGCCGTCGACCAAGTAGAGATAATAGCCCGTCGTCGAAGCTTTGAATACCAAGCGATATGCGGTTCACACCCGAGCTGATCCAACTTGTAGCTTTCTCGATGGTCACATCACCGGGATTGCACTCCAACGTGATCTCGGCCGAGCGACTAATCCTGAACGATGAACGGATCGTACGCAATATTGATTCGAGGGCATCGATAGGCAGGTACGAAGGTGTACCACCGCCGAGAAAGATGGTACGAACCGGCGGTTTGGAAAGTAGATTGCCCCAGCCGTTCAGTTCGCTGGTGAGCGCAGTGACATATAGAGGGATTTGATCTTCTATCCCTACATACGTGTTGAAGTCGCAGTACGGACATTTCGTCTGACAAAAGGGAACGTGAACGTATAGCCCAATCCCACGATCAAATGTGGGTGAGTTGTGCTCGATCTGTGCCAGATTAGGCATTCGTATCCCGTGCTTAGTTGTCTATCCAGATAACAGGATGATCAACCAGGAGTCCACAGTCCCGAGTCACTACTTCCGCCCTGATCGGTAGAACCCTGAGGTGCGGCAGATTCGCCTGCTGCTGCGCGTGCCTGCTCTTCGGCCATCTGTTGTCGAATTGCTTCGTTCGTCTGTTGGACCCACCGTTCGAGTTCGTCGAGTTCTGGTGGTGAGACCACGAACCGTTCGACACCTTCGGGAAGGTTGATGTTGGGATCACCGCCAAGCAACAGTGCTGCCTCGGATTCGAGAATTCCTTCAGCGAGTCGATTTTGCAGGTGAGTTATTCGTTTATCGGCTGCTTCGGTGTAGTGCGCCTGGATCGTGTCGGCAACAGTTCGATTGATCAAGCCGCTCTGGAGGCAACGTCCCCAGTCGATTACCTGACCGAATAGGTCGGCGTCTTCAAATTCTTCGAATACGGCGCCAGCAGATACTCGCTGCCGGATCAACTGAACCGCGCCAGGGTTTGACTGCTGAACCATGAGCATGGCGTCATCACCTCGACCAATAACGCCTTCTGCGAACACACGCATAACTATGCCGGCTTTCGCTTCGAGTTGCGAAACCTGCTGCTCGACAGCTTTCCAGTAGGCATTGTAACGCTCTTCGAAGCCATCGGGTGCGCCCGGAGATGGCTGAACCAACGTCACCATGTACACCTTGCGGCTGGTCAAAATGTCGCCAGCAGAGGATTTACCAATATTGCCCAGTTCTTCAGCAGCCATGAGATTCCTTTGATGTGCTCACTTCATGTAAGCGGTATTAGCTCGGATGAATTTACACCGAGAATAAGAAATTGACGATATCGCCATCTTGTACGACGTAGTCTCGACCTTCCTGTCGAAACAGCCCGCGATTGCGAGCTTCTGCTATGGTTCCGCACTCGATGAAATCGTTGTATGCCACCGTTTCTGCGCGGATGAATCCGCGTTCAATGTCAGAGTGGATAACCCCGGCGGCTTTTGGAGCCAGAGCTCCGATATTGATAGTCCATGCACGGGTTTCGTCTTCACCAACTGTGAGGAACGAATTGAGCCCAAGCACTTTATAAGAGAGTTTAATCATTCGGGAAAGTCCGGGTTCACCGGCGTCGAGGCCGGCTCGCATCTCGGCTTCCTCTTCTGCGGGCATGCCTACCAACTCTTCTTCAAGGCTTCCGCAGATTGCGGCACCACCGGTTGAACGCCCGTCGAGCAATTTGGCCAGTTCTTGTTCAAGTTCGGCGGTGTCGGCGATGTCGTCTTCACCTATGTTCAGAGCGACCAGCAAGGGCAGACTGCTGAGAGTGAACGTATCGGATATCGCCTTGGTTTCGGCAGGATCGAGATCACGATCCCTGAAGGCGGTTCCGTTCTCCAGATCTTCCTGAAGTCGCTTCAACGTGTCGATATTCTTTTCCGCTTCATCCCGATCGGCCGATTTGAGACCCTTGAGGCTTCCAGTCAGGCGCTCGATCCGGCGTTCGAGAAGTGCGATATCAGCGAAGAGAATGTCGAAGGCAACTTTTTCGATGTCACGCTTGTAATCGACGCTTCCTTGCCGATGAGGCACCGATCCGGCTTCGAAATCACGAACAACGTGCAGAATCGCATCGACCTGCTGGAGGTGCGCCATTGCCTCTCCCTCAAACAGATCGTCTGAACTGCTGCCGGGAAGATCGACGTAGGTCACTTCGGCATAGATTGTTTTCTTCGATTTGAACATCCTTGTGAGGATGTCGACTCGCTCGTCGGGAACGTGAGCAACACCAACGTTTGCTGAGCGGGCGGCACCGAATCCGCCGGTATCGGCTTTGCCGCGTGTGAGGGAGTTAAATATCGTGGTCTTGCCGCTTGCGGGCAGACCAATAATGCCGATCTTCATGAATGCTTGGTGCTGGCTAGTAAGGCTGTTGTGGGTATGAGCACGGTGGAAAGGCCCGTGCCAACGGGAAATTAAGTTACCCCGACTGTTAATCGTACCGCCGGATCAGCGCAATTACTCACTTATTTTTCTTGTTCGACTCGTCATCAGTTTCATCTGTGGCATTATCGACGTATCTGAACTCAGCATCGACGGTCTTGCCAGTGTCGTTATTGTCGTCGGCCGGCTCTCCAGAGCCCTGTTGGTTCTGAAGATCACGTAGCTTTCTGCCGATCGTTTGATCGGCAACAACGTGGCCGGGTGAAGCTGCAATGAATAACAGGAACAGAATGGTTGTAACGATCAGATCGTCGAACTGACCGAGCACCGGAATCCGGTCACCAATTAGGTCGTAAGGCGACACGATATAGATCACCGCGGTAAATGGGATAACTTTTGTAAACGCTGGAATGCGCTTGTCGAGAAGCAATCTCCACACCAATTTCAGGAACGGAATGACAAGTGAGCGTATCGGCAACAGTCTGAACATGTTAGAAAGTGTATCTACAGATCAGTCCGCCCACTCAGCCAGATTTTGACACCTGAAGATTTTTCATGATTAGAGTCCTGCACGGAGAAGACGAATACTCACGGTCGGAAGCCCTTGCGAAGATTCGCGAATCGGCAGGGCCCGCGGAAGTTCGTGATCCAAACACAACGGTTTTCGAAGGACAGGGCATCAAGCTGAACGACGTGATCGGTGCCGCTCAAGTGGTTCCTTTCATGGCCGACCGCCGGGTGATTGTCGTCCATGGAGTGCTGGGTCGCATGCAGAAACGCGACAAATCTCTCGGTAACGAATGGCGTGATCTGACTGAAGCATTTGGTGCAGTGCCCGCGACGACCGAGCTTATTTTTGTCGAAGAAGTCAGCCTGCGTGACAAAGGACTTGCCGTGAAATCGGTCGGTCCCAGTGCCCGTATTCAAGAGTATCGACCGAAGCGACGTGGGGAGCTTGAAACATGGATTCGAGATCGGTTCTCCCACTACGGTGCCCAGACAACACGTGACGCGGTTGCACGTCTTGCCTGGTTGTCGGGTTCAGATACGCGCCTGCTGGATCAGGAGATCAAGAAACTTACCCTCTATGCCGGTGATCGAGAAGTAACGCAAAGCGATGTCGAACTCATGGTTGCCGATGCGCACGAAACCAGCATTTTCGCTGCAGTCGATGCTGTGCTTGAACGTCGACCGGCGGTTGCGATGAAATTGCTGTATTCGCTACTCTCGGGTGGTTCGAGCGTTTCGACGATTCTATCGATGCTGGCTCGCCAGGTGCGGCTGCTCATCCTCACCATTGAACTGCAACAACAGGGCGTTCAGCAGGAAGAACTAGGCAAGCGAATTGGCCTGACGAATCGATACGCCCTTGAAAAGACGATGCGGCAATCGACTAGTTTTGGGACAGAGCACCTCGCCAATATCATGCGCCGGCTGCTCGCTGCCGACCTTGCCATCAAGCAGGGTCAAGTGGACGAGCGGTGGGCGGTAGAGATCCTCGTGGGAGAGCTTTCGGCGGCGTAACCGGAAATCCCGAACGTTGGCTTTTGACGTATTTGAGCAAAAGATGCCAAAGCAACGAAATCCAAAACCCCCGATAATTACCTGAATGCTCAGTCGACGCCCCATATATCTTTTTATCTTCGGTCTTGTCGCGATGTTTGCGATTGCGTGTTCAGGTAGCGATTCGGATTCGGACGAGGTTGCAACGACTGAGCCTGTGGCTACCGACGCAGCGGCGCCGACTGCAGAATCCGTTACCTCAGCTGAGCCGACAGCTACTACGCGACCACGGGCAACCGTTACGCCAACTCCTGAACCGAAGGGGACACCAGAATCTGAAACCGAGAGCATCAACTTCTATCTTCAGGGCTACAACTCGATTGGTCGCGGTGAATACATCGACGCGGAACGCACGTTCACCACGGTTATCGAGCTTGAGCCGGGTTTCGCTCGTGGGTGGGATGGTCGCGGACAGGCACTCATGCTTCAGGGCAAGTACGAAGAGGCGATGCTTGATTTCGATCGGGCAATCGAGTTAAAGCCGAACCTCGCAGATGCCTACGCCAATCGAGCGTTGACTCGGGTTGCTACGGACGATTTCGATGGAGCCGCTCGGGATTCACGCCGAGCGTACGAGCTTGACGATGAATCTGTGGCTGCCCACCTCGTACTAGGTCGTGTCTATGCTTATGAGGGTGATTCAACGACCGCGCTCGAGTGGTTCGACCTCGCGGTTGCTACCGACCCGGAGGACGCTTCGACGTTCTGGTGGCGGGGGCGCTTCTATCGAGATGTACTCGGTGCGGGCAATGCGGCGTTGGACGATTTCAATGCGGCGATCGAACTTGCACCAGCACAGGCAGCGCTGTACCTCGATCGGGCTCAGCTTTACATTCAGGCTGAAGTCGAACCCGAACTGACAAGAGCCGATCTGGAGGAGGCGATTTCGCTTTCTCAGGACCCCAAGCTACCTTCGATTATTGCTCGTGCCGAAGAGCTGATCGAAGTTCTTGATGAACCGGCGGTCAAAGTTCAATAACTACCTACTATTAGATGTGGCCCGCTACCAGATCGTCGACGGAATCTCGTATTTCGGTTGCCGATTTGAATACAACTCAGGCAAACCAAAAGTGGTTGGTGTGAACTATCGGTTCCAATACTTCCCTGCCAGATCACTGCTGGTTGCGATTCCTGCGAAGTCCCACGTCGAGCTGGTCTCGATATCGGTGATTCCGCCATTCGTCGTCTCGAAAGTAAGCGTTCGCCCGTCGATTTGGCGAGAGAAAACCGCGACTGACCCTGCTGTCTGGTGGGTGTTTGTGGTGTCGTTAAACGCCGAAAACGTACCGTTGTCGAAAAATGCTTCACCGTGCTTTGATCCGTCGTTCCTCTTCCGCAGGCGACGATCAACATTGCCGCTCCCCCAATGGTTAAAAATCCAACAAGTCGACCGACCTATGATGTTGTTTTCTGAGCGTTTCTAAAAAAATCTAGACGCTGATCCATAAATTGCTACCCAATTCCACTGTGCAGACTCTGTTTGCGATAGTGCATTGGATATGTGATGCGCAGACGCACAGGTGGCGCGGCGAACCAGACCCTGAGGGCCCTTGAACGAATGAAACTTGCTATCGCGAGAGGTTAGTCGAACGTGAGCATACGAGTCGGATTGTCGACCAGAATTAATCGGATGACTTCCTCACTCATCCCACGTGCACGCATGCGGGGAATAACATGTGTGAGTATGTGGTCAAATCCGTGACCGCCATAAGTTTTCAGACGATGCTTCGAGCAGATGTCATGAGCAAGCAGGATATTGCCCCGCCTACCTTCAGCGACCATGTGCTCGACCATCTCGATACGTTCGTGGTCGGCTGGCATGTACGACTCGGGTGCCAGCGGGTAGAAGGATGATTCGTGGCCGAAAAGATCGAAGTTTAGGTAGGCACCAGTGGCGATCAACTCGTTTAGGATTCCTCGATCGTAGACCGTGCGTTCTACGTGACCCATCACTGTTCGATCGAGTCTGCCTCCCCACTTGTCGACGGCTTCCAGCAACTCAAGAGGTGCTCGCTCGCTTCGGCCGGGGTGGATCAGAAGGGGAGCGCCGGTTTCGCGCTGAGCGATTACGGCGGCTTCAAGAACCTTCTTTTCGGATTCGTGCCACGGCCAGGAGCAACCGATTTCGCCAATGATGCCGGAACGAATGCCGGAATCGCCGACGCCAAGATCGACGTCGTGAATGATCTGCCCGGCAATCTGTTCGACCGTCAGGTCGTCGAGCTCCGGCGGGTGTGTCATGTGGACGTAGTGGCCAGCGCCCATGACGACGTTTAGGCCGGTCGCTCTCGAGATACGCATGAGCGCCTGGGGATCTCGTGCCAGTCCGACAGACGTGACGTCGACGATGGTGCTGCCACCAGCGTTGAAATATTGTTGAGCTTCCCAGGTCGAAATCTCTTCGTCGAGAATCCGTAGATTGTCGCGGTTACTGTTCCAGTTGTAGCGAACCCAACCGAGGTTTTCGAGCGATACCTCTTCATCCATTAACTGTCGCTGGGACGCTGCCTGTGGCTCTTTGAAAACCACACCGAAGTCGATCAGCAGGTGTTCGTGGGTGGTTGTCATTCCCACTTTGGCGGGTTCGATCGGACCCAACACGGTCAGAACTTTTCGTGCTGCTCGATGTTTTGGGACCGGATGGGAAGGTGAGGTCAACTAACTAAAACCCCGCGGTTGTGCTGCTGTGAAATTTCAATCTGGCGAAAAGTCTATCGCAGTAATCGGGCTCAACGAACTTGATTAGGCGTCACGCCACGTGGCTTTTGGTTCCCACCCGAGCAGACGTTTCGCCTTTTCGACCGAAATTGCCGTTGAGTTCCCTGGCATTGGTGAACGAATTTCGGCTTCGGGGTAGACCTGTTTGACCAGATCCTCGGTTGACTCGTCGGCAGAAGTGTCTTCGCCGTTGATGAAGAACGCTTCGTGTCCGCCGAAGTCAGCTTCGATAGCCAGCACGCAGGCACGAGCCGCCTCGGTAAAATCAGTCCATCCCCAGAAGTGCTTGGCGTTTCCGTCGTAAGCGCCCCAGCGTTCGCTCTGCGCATTCATCTCGGCTTGTCGCTCGCGGGTCATCAGACCATGAAAACGCATTGAAGCGATCTGAACTTCACCGGGCCGACGGCGTACAAACGCTTCGCCCATCTGTTCACCAAGCCACTTGCCTTGCGAGTAAGCGTCTTCGGCAAACGTCGGGTGCTCTTCATCCATCGGGAAGTATGGTCGAGGGGTAATTCCCTTCGAGAAAACAGCTCCGACCGCGTTCACCGAAGAAGCCAGAACAACCTTGCTAATTCCGTGAACTTCGGCTGCTTCGAGGACGTTCCAGTTGCCCGTCATGTTGACTCGGAAAACCTCGTGTTCAGGAGCGATGATCGGGTTAGTAATCGCAGCCATGTGAATCACGGCATCGCAATTCTTCATAGCCGATAGGACCTGACCAAAATCTGTGACATCCACGAATTTGAATGTGAAGCCCGGAACGCGGTGCTGTCTGGTGTCGTTCTGTGAATTCATGTCGACACCGACAACGTCGTACCCGCTCTCTAATAGATCGTTAACGATGAATTGACCTGCGCGGCCGGTTGCTCCAGTTACGAAAACGGTTGTCATAATTCGATCGCGACTTTCTTGAGATGGATGAAGGGTGAAATTAGTTCCAGGCAACGCCCGTGTTTGAAATTACCAAATACAGGAGCTTACATGACCACGAATTGCAACCATGGGTAGCTGGTGCGGGCCTTAGACCCAGCGATTAGCAATTAGAAAGTTGGCTCCATACCGACATCGAGGAATCCGATTGGGCCGCGGTCGTCGGCGTACCAGAGTCGGTTGTCCTTGATGGTCATTCCGTGAACCTGAATAGGATCGTTCACCCTGAAGGCATCGTAGCAACGACCGTCTTCCAGACGATGTCGGCTAACCACACCGAAGGCAGTGTCGGCGATCCATACATGACCTTCCTCCTCGGCCCAGGCGAGACCGTGTACGCGGAATCCCGTAGCTTTCATGCGGTGAACTTCTTGCCAGTTCGAGGTGTCCATCACGTGTACGAATTGCGAGGGAGGTGAGGCGATGTAGAGTTTGCCGTCTTTCCACTCGAGACCGTGGTCGCCGGTTGGTTCGGACTTACGACCTGCTGCTGCATCTAAGTGCTCTCGTGTCGCGTTGATACCAGCTCCTGGTGAAGGGTATTTTTCGACCGTCTTGCCGGTTTCGATGTCGAGTTGGAAAATCTCGCAACTGTAGGTGGATGCGACCCAGAGGTATCCACCACCGAGCGTGATACCGCTTGAGTGGATAGTGTCGGTCGGGACGTCGTGCAACACATCGCCGGAAGCCCAGTCGACCTTGTAGACGTGATTATCGCTCTGGTCGATGATCCAGAGACCATCGTCGGCCGCCTGAAGTCCGTTTGGTTTCGGTCCCGGTGCGTTGAACTGGAATACCGGGTTTGCGACTTTGTGCGGCATGTGGTTTCTCGATTGCTGGATGCGATATCGGCTTGCGGCGGTAGTGTAGCGCGCGAGCGGGCGGTTCGGGCAACCGGACACACGATATCCCGACCCCTGCGGCGGGATCTTCGGCGGTTGAGGAAGAGGTAACTGGGGGAGGGTCGTTTGATGGGTTCACAGCAATGATTCCACCCTCACCTAAATACTCTCTCCCGGGAGAGAGTATTTTGTAGGAAGCAACACGTGAGATTATTCCGGTGAGTGAGCTTTGATCGATTGCATGAGAGGCGGGATGTCCTCTTTGCCGTCGGGCATTTTCCACAGGCCTTTGCCTGCGGGTACCAACATCGGTATTGCCTCCAACCCAAAAAGTTTCGAGATCGACCGGGCTGACGCCTAGGGCCCTGTCCCATCGAACATCCAGAAAGGCTAACAAGGCAGATAGTGGTTGTGTGATTACCTAGCGCCGAATTTTCGAAAAGTTCAAAATTCAAGATCTTATGTCGTTCATTCAAGTAATCACCCTTGCGCTGGTGCAGGGCATCACGGAATTTCTGCCGATTAGCAGCAGCGGTCACCTGATCCTTGGATCGTGGCTATTCGACTGGCCTGATCAGGGCATCGTTTTCGACATTGCTGTGCATGTCGGTACGCTGGCTGCCGTGCTGGTGTATTTCCGACGCGAATGGATTCAGCTTTTGACGGGTCTGGCAGCTGACCAGCTGGTTGAAGTCGATGAATTGGGCGGAACGCTTCGTGCGAGAACGCTCGCGTTGCTGATCGTTGTCGGCACTGTGCCGATCGCTATTGGTGGCCTGTTGATGAAAGACAGTGTCGAGGCGAACTTCCGAACACCTGATGCTGTCGGTTGGTTGTTGATAGGCACTGCAGCTGCGTTGCTGGTAGGGGAATACGTCGGCAGCCGAGTGCGAACACTCCCGAACCTGAAATTACCGGATGTTGGGTTGATCGGGCTTGCTCAAATTCTCGCAGTATTCCCTGGAATATCACGTTCGGGTGTGACAATGGTCATTGGACTGGCTGTCGGTATGACGCGTGACTCGGCGGCACGTTTTTCGATGTTGCTCGCGACGCCGGCGATCGCTGGCGCAGGCTTACTCATTGCGATTGATGCACTCGATGGCACCGACGAAGACTGGGGTGCGGCGGCTCTTGGCGCGGTGATCTCGGCGATCACTGCCTACCTCGTGATCGCTGGTTTGATGAGGCTACTCAGAAACGGATCGTTCCGACCGTTCGCGGTGTATTGCGCCGTTGCTGGTGTCGGCGTGGTTGTTGCTCGCGCCCTGGGTGCGTAGGCTCTCACACGAATAGCCTGACCCGCGACCTAATCGCTCGGTGAGCGCTTCTCCCACGTTACGTCGCAGTTTTCGCATTCTTCCTGCCAGACGTGAACGGCCGGTGGCATGGCGACTGCGAAACGCATGCTCATCTCGTCTCCCTCTGTCACGATGTGATGCACGGTCCCACGAGGAATCCAGACGATATCGCCTTTCTGGGCGTGGATGATCTTCCCGCCGGTCAGTTCCCACTTGAGCTTGCCAGCCATTACGAACCACCACTCATCGAAGTCGCTGTGCCAGTGGGCATGATTGCCCTGACCGGGGGCCGATGCGATCAGCGTTCCGCGGTTCCGTTCGTCCTCGATCAGAAGTTTCGACCATGGTGGTGGTCCCATCGTGTCGACTATCTCCTGAATCTCGATGTGCATCAAACCTGGACCGAATAGATTGTCAACTTGCTCGACTCGCGGTGGAATCGGACCCTCAACCACATCGTTAATAGCGGCGACAACGCCTTCGTATTCAGTTCCCATAGTTGCTCTCCGAATATTCAGATGCCTAATATCCGCTTCTGAATTTGTTGCTGAAATTTCGTGCTGCCGCTAACGTAGCACGATCACGACGTCTGAGCAGCGACCAGGGCTGGAGAGGAACGTAATGCCTAAGATAATCGGCGAGATACGAGATGCCGCAACGGGTGAAGTCGTTCAGGCCCGTGTTCAGGTGCTGTCACCGACTGGCGAGAACGTTGCTCCCGCTGACGCTATGTGGAAGGTTGGATCGGGCGAACCTTTCTTCTACAGCGATGGTCAGTTTTCCCTCGAGACGACGCGCGGTTATCACCGGGTTCTCGTCGAGCGGGGAACCGAGTTCACTCCGTGGGAAGGCATGATCGAGGTCGATAGCTCTTCCGATTCGTCGGTTGATATCCAGTTAGAACGCTGGTCAGATCTTCCCGATCGTGGATGGCACCCCGGCAACACCCACATCCACTATGACGAAAAGGAAACCGACCCCGACCGTCGGCTTGCCTACGATTCGCGAGTAGAAGATCTGCGTATGACCGCGGTGTCGATTCTCAAACGCTGGGACCTCGACTACGCAACGAACAAGTATCCACCGGGTGTCCTGACCGAATACACCGACACGCACCACCACGTTCAAAGCGGTGAAGAGACCCGCCACAACCACGATCCGTCTGATCCGTTCAAGATCGGCTATGGACACGTAATGTTGCTAAACATCCGCAACCAGGTCGATCCGCTAAGCCGTGGCTTGATAGTCGATCAGTTCGATCCTGACTATCCGCCTCTCAGCTATGCCTGCGATCAGGCGAACGATCAGGGTGGTCTTGTGATCTGGTGCCACAACGGACAAGGCATGGAAGCGCCCGTTGCCGCTGCACTCGGCAAGGTCCATGCCATGAACCTGTTCGATCCGTTCTGGAATGACATCGAATACCTGTACTGGTATCACATGCTGAATACCGGTATCAAAATGCCGATTTCAACCGGTTCCGATTGGTTCGTCAGTTCCGCAAACAGAGTGTATTCCCATACGGAGGGTAATTTCTCGTACGAGAATTGGCTTGATGGCATTCGCAATGGGCGGACGTTTATCACTAACGGACCTGCGATCTTCATGATGGCTGCCGGACAGGAACCGGGTGAGATTATCGAGGTGGAAAAAGGCACTGTCGTACCGGTTCACGCCAACTGGAATTCGCACTATCCGGTCCATCGGGTTGAGATTGTCATGAACGGCAAGGTGGTTGCGGGTCGAGAGTTCTCGGAGGGAGTCAACACCGGTCAGATTGAGGCCGAATTGACTGCCGATGCTGACGGCTGGATCGCTGCACGGTTGGGATCTGGATCGCGTGATTCGTTCAATCAACCGGTATGGGCGCACACAAGCCCGGTGTATGTCACCGGAACAGGTACTCAGTCACAGGCCAGTAGAGATTCGGCGAAGTTCTACACCGATCAGATTGGCGACGGCATCAAATGGGTGAAAACCAAGGGGCGGTTCTACAACGACGCTCAACGCAAAGAAATCGTCGATCTGTTCAAGCAGGGGCAGGATTGGTATCGCAATCTGACTTGACGGTCGTGGGTGTGCAAGCGATGGTGCGATCCGACGAGTAAACTCGCTTGGGTTCGTTTTTATCGCAACAAATCCAACGTAAGAAATTCAGGTCCGAACAAGAATCATGTCAGTCGAATCGCTGTTTGATCGCTACTACGAGCGCGCCACGATCCCAATTCGCAACACCAAATACGGACGGGAACAACGTGGCTCGTTGGATATCCGACATGTTGTCGAAGATGACGAGTTTCGCCAACTGAACCATAAGATCATCTTGAAAGATGGTGTTGCTGCGAGCGTCTGGCGTGAGCAGGAGTGGGGGCTCGGTGAGAACTCCATCGATGTCACTCACTTCGCGAACGGCACCGTTAAGCACTTCAGTCTGCGTCACACCGGCGAAGCAGTGACAGGCCTCAAGATCAGCCTGACTCGCGACGAATGGTTGATGTCCGATCCCGATCTGCGGTTGCCGTATATTTTTGGTCGATCCGACATGGAAACGTGGTATCGAGCTCGAGATTTCAAAATGCGGATCGATCGAGTTCGTCTGGCCTGGGACTGGGAAAATAAGCACACATTCCCGATTCTCGAACGGGGGATCGATAAGAAGAAGGCCGAACATCTTTATCGGGGAGTAGAGTACCGGATTGAAATGGACGATGCGATACGCCTGACGATCGGTGGCAAGGCACATCAAAAGATCAACTGGCGCACCGAGTTGTCGGCTGAAGACGTGCGAGTGTTGTTCGAATACGCCAGCGGTGAATCGTGGATGAACGGCTGGGGGCCGATCGCCGATATTATCGAGAACGGAAAGTAGTTTTTTCGGGCTAGCTGTCGGCGTGTTCGTACCGAGCGTTGGGATCCAGAGGATATAGCGATTTGCGCACTCGCGTATATTCGAATGTCGCCATATCGGCTGAAGTCGCACCAGGCGTGTTAACAGTAATCATCTCGCTGGCGATTGGCTGATACGCCGGGCGGGGGGAGACGACACCCTTGGCGACGACGATATCGAAATCTTCGGGGCGATAACCTAGAGAGTAAAACTGCTCTCGGCTCATGTTGCCGACATGCGTAGTGACCAGTGCTACAGTCGGGCCTTCTTCGCATTCCAGAACAACGGTCGTTCCGGCATCAAAGAATCGCCAGCCAGCGTGAACGGTTCCCGTGTCCTCAAATCGTCCATCCGACATGCGGGTGATACGGCCCGTGAGTGACACTGGTATCCCGTGAAGCGAATCGGTCTTACCACCGACGTTCACGGTCACTGTCGATCCGATGCCTGCTGCAAGGCAAACGTCGATTGCCTTGACGTCGCGAACGGTCTGGAGCCATGATTTTGCTCCCTGTTTTACGGCCTCAGCGAGCAGAAATGTGCTGTCGCCTGAGCTTCCGGCGCCGATGTTGTCGCCGACATCGAGCAGCACTATTGGGCCAGAATTCTCAGCTTTGGTCGCTTGCTGTTTCAGAGCATATTCGACTGCCTTCGCGGGTGTCGGACCAACCGGTTCGTAGAGTTCTTTTCGATTCGCCCACGCCCTGGTTGTGATCCATCTTGCAGCCTTCCTGGCTTCTTCCTCCGAATCTTCGTGCAGGACGTAACAAGCGAGACCATTTTCGTAGACATCGGACCACGGGTAGCCCTCACCGATTGATCCGCCGACGATTCCGGGTTGGCCAAGCACGGTTTCGAGATCATCGATCACTGCCTTCATCGGCATGTCGCGGGTATCGTGTTGGAAGATTCCAACGACCATTGGCGGCTGTTCGAGCCACTTGGCGGGTCGCCAGTTCTCAGTTGCCATACGTACGACCAGATCACATGCGTCATGGGCCCGTGGGACGGCATCGGTGTGCGGGTTGGTCTTGTAGATCACCAAAGCATCGGTTTCGTCGGCCATCTGTTGCGAAACGTTGGCGTGCAAATCGAGCGTCATCACGACGGGCACGTTGGGTCCAACGATTTCCCGCACTCTGCGTGCCAGTTCACCGTCCATATCCGGGTACTCCTCGGACACCGCGGCACCCATCTGATTTAGCAGCACACCGTCGAACGATCCTTGCGCACTAAGCATGTTGAGTGCTTCACCGCCCAGCGTGTCGAACACCTCTTTACTGATCGTTCCTGCCGGATCAGTGGCGGCGAAGATCAGTGGGATCAGCTCGAAATCGAGTCGCTTGGACGCCTGGATGAATCCCGCCATCGACGTTTGTGACATCTCGTGCATGTCGTAATACTGCTGCCCTCGCTGGACGGCGTACGTCTGCATTCCGGATACCTTGAAGCTATCCATAGTGGTCTTGTTGCTGGCAAACGTGTTGGTTTCATGGTGGATACCGAGTGTGGCGATGCGAAGTTTTTTAGTCATGGTTCAGAGGATTGGGTGAAACGTTCGACGGATTATCGTTTCGGCACATAACAAAGGCAACAAAGAAAATGGGCGGAGCCTGAATGTTCAGACCCCGCCCATGTCGAATACAAACTGAGTCGAGTATTAGTCGCCGTGCCCGGTGATCAGTCCTGCTGAACCCGGCATTCGCGTCTTTTCATCCAGCTTCGAGGTTACCTCGGGATTCTGACCGGCACTCGGCCATTCGCCACGAAGTACCGCTGCGACTTGCTGTGATGCCCGTTGACGTGCAAGCCAGCCTGAGCGAGTTGAAGCGCCTGCGATGTGCATCGCTGTGATTACGTTTTCCATCTGGAGTAGCGGGTTGGCAGGATCGACCGGTTCCTGCTCGAACACATCGAGTCCGGCGCCACGGATCTTGCCTGCCTGCAGTGCTGCGATCATCGCTGGCTCGTCGGTCACTGAACCCCGGCAGACATTGATGTAGAACGCCGATTCCTTCATGTGATCGAACTGCTCGGCACCAACCATGTGGAAGGTTTCGGTGTTTAGAGGGACAACCACGATGATGTAGTCGGAGCGTTCGCAGAGTTCGTTGATTTCGAACACCTGCTCTACGCCATATTCGCTGATGATCCACGGAGCTACATAGGGGTCGTACACGAGGGTTTCCATGCGCCAACCCTGACCGAGTTTGCGCGCTACCTGCCGACCGATATTCCCGAATCCGATGATTCCGAGCGTCTGTTCGTCGATCGCCCCAATTGGCATGAAGGCTGAACGGTCCCAACTACCGGTGTTACGCAACTGGTTAGTCGTCTGTACAACCTGTCGGTTCAGTGCGAGCGCCATCGTTACAGCTTGATTAGATACCTCTTCCGCACACATGCCCGCGCCGTTTGTAACGATGATGCCCATATCGGTCGCGGCGTCGACATCGATGTGATTGAAGCCGTGCGAGTAGACCGCGAGGACCTGCGCCTGGTCGGCGGCACGAATCACCTGCTCGGTTCCCCATCCGCCCCGCATCATGATGGCGTCAGCACCTCGAACTGCCTCGATCGCCTCGCCTTCAGATTGTGGTGCTTCTTGAATGAACTCGACATCGAGATCGGCCATTTCGGCACGCTCGTGATGTAGCGGATCATCGGTTGTTGGACCGAGTACTACGACTCTCTGCTTTGCCATTACGTGATTCTCCAAGACTAGATGATTGATTCAGGAGCCAGAAACGACAGCCCCCGTAAGGTGAAAAGAGAATTTTGCCGAACTACTTGCCCAGTTCGGCAAGCATTACCTCCCAGCTGACGGCCAACTTGCGTGGCGCGACTGAGCTGCGGACATCAGGATTGATTAGCGACATCGGCCAGTAACCGAGGGCTATTCGCATCGCCTCTTCGCCCACCTGAGTTTTCGCCCTATCAAATGCCAGTTCGCTGTACGAGGCGTAGTGATTGGTTACAGAAACATTGTCCAATTTCAGCAATGGATTGTTCGGGTCGACCGGCTCTTGTTCGAATACATCGAGACCTGCTCCAGCAATCTCCTTGCTTTGCAGGGCGGCGATTAATGCTTTCTCATCAACCACCGGACCGCGTGAGCAGTTGATGAGATAAGCGGTTGGTTTCATTAGACCGAAGAACTCTGCGTTCACCATGTGGCGTGTCTCGTCGTTTAGGTACGTATGCAGCGTCACGTAGTCGGAGCGTTTTGCTACTTCCTTGGGAGTGCCGACTATTTCGACGTCATACTCCTTAGCGTCCCACGAGGAGATAAACGGGTCGTAGGCGATAACCTTCATTCCAAATGCAAGTGCTTTTCGAGCAACCGCTCGGCCGATGTTCCCGATGCCGATGATTCCCAACGTTTCACCTGAAATATGACCCATCGGTGCCAGATGCTCTCGGGTCCATGTGCCGTTCTTTACTAGCTTGTCGTGGAGTACGAATTTTCGTGAGCAAACCAGCAGGTGCATCATTGTCTGGTTGCTAACTTCTTCGGTACCGAACGAAGCAGCGTTCGACAGTATCGCGCCGTTCTTAACAGCGGCGTCGAGGTCCATTCCATCGTAGCCATGGCCGCCTGATGCGAGCCCTTTGCAACGCCCGTTGTTGCCGATGTGCTCAAACATCTTTGGATCCCAGCCGTGCCCATGATTAATTGCTACGTCCACATCTTTCAACGCTTCGATCAGCTCACCTTCGCTATTGCCTTCGTAGACAACAAACTCCGCTCCCATTTCTCTGGCAGCTTTGCTCTGTCGCTCACTATCAGCACCGAACGCACCGGAACCGCCTTTTGGACCTAGGAATAGAACTCGGACGTCTTTTACTTCTGGACTCATGTATCTCGATTTACAGGTTGATTAAGGGTGGATGATTGTAAAGACTGGTTATTCCGGATTCACGATGCTTTCAGGCCTTCCGCCGTCCCAGACATGTTTCATGTTTTCGAAGGCGAATCGTACTCTTCTCGGATAACTTTCGTAACTCTTGCCAGCAATATGTGGTGCGACTACGACGTTGTCTAGCTTGAGCAACGGGTTGTCGGGGTCGACGGGTTCTTGTTCGAACACGTCGAGGCCAGCGCCCCAAATTTCGTCATCTTTGAGTGCTTGATAGAGCGCCTTTTCGTCCACTACCGGGCCCCGGCATGTGTTGATGAGTACAGCCGTGTTTTTCATCAGGCTGAGTTCGCGTTCACTTATCAAGGCGCGTGTGCTGGAGTCGAGCGGAGTGTGAAGAGTGACGATATCGGAGCGTTTGAGTAGTTCGTCGAGTTCGACTCTTGTCGCACCGAAACTCTCTGCTTTTTCGCTTCGAATTTTGTCGGTATAGAGAGTTGTGGTCTCGAATCCGCGTAACATCCCTGCGACGGTGCTCCCGATCCGGCCTGCGCCGATGATTCCAACAGTGGCGCCGAAAAGCTCGTGGGAATCACGACCGTCGACTTCGGGTCGCATCCAGTCGCCCGCGCGAGTGTCGGCATCGGTGATGATCAGGTGGCGAATGGTCGATAGTGCCAATGTGATTGCGAACTCGGCAACGGGAATGGCATTCGCGCCGCCATTGTTGGCGACGGGAATTCCCAGCTCTCCCGCGAGACCCAGATTGATCCCGTCGAATCCGGCTGAACAGAGCTGCACCAGTTTGGTCTTTTTCGCCAGTCGTAGCACGTCATCAGAAACGCCGTGACCGAATACCAGGATGAAATCGGCGATTTCTGCCGCCTGTGCAATTTCAGCCTCCGACGATTCGCTAGTGCGAATGTGGAGGTTCCAGTCATCGGGTTTCATGCTGTTTGCCATGTCGAGCAAGGGTAAGGCGGGACCGGAAAAGACGAGGATTTCGGGCATATTGATTGGATCTCGTATGGTTAGGATTTTCGGTGTGTAGGTGAGAACACGGGCATTGTAGAACTTGTGTGATGGAGGTGCACAATTCTGCAGTCAAGCCCGTATGCTTCTGTCTCACAAGATTTCCACCCGAATAATCCGGCAATCAAGCACGTATTGAGCACACCACATGAATCCTGATTCTGACTTGATCGAATCCGCCGCAATCGAAATACTCTCCAACCTAGGAGGTCTTCCTGCAACATCGTTCTGGGAAGACGGACCTGCCAGGTATCTCGTTGTTCGTGCTAAAGAAGCAGGACTCGTTGTAACAATCGATGAGTGGGGTAACGTCCTTGCAACAAAGGCGGGCACCAACCCCAAAGCTCCCGGTATTGCATTCGTTGCTCATACCGATCATCCCGGCTACGAAGTCGTAACTCAGGAAGGTCAGGAAATCACGCTTAACACTCGGGGTGGTGTAGGTCTAGCAGCAGGAAGAGAAGGCACGAAGATCGAAGTGATCGGCAGGCACGGTCGTCGAATTAAGGCGATAGTAACCGGGGCGGAACCAGCAGCAACTGAGTTCCTACAATCACGAGAAGCCGACGGTTGGCTGGGCACCGATACGGTCTACGCGAAGTTGAATAACGACGAAGATCTTGGCAAATTACCCAAACCAGTTGTTCCCGATCTCATCGATTTCGAGATCGAAGATGGCATGATCCGAATGCGTGCCGCAGATGATCTCGGTGGATGCGCAGCAATCCTCGCTGCTCTGGAATCGATCGTGGACGAGCCAACTGAGGGCAGCGTCTATGGTCTATTTACGAGAGCCGAGGAAGTTGGGCTGGTCGGTGCTCGAATTGCTGCCGAGAACGAACTTCTTCCGAAGAACACTGTGATCGTTTCTGTGGAAACCAGCTCGGTATTACCGGGAGCCGAAATCGGTGAAGGTGTTGTAATTCGGACGGGCGACCGGGCGGCGACATTCGACTACGAAGCCGAGGCGTATCTTGGTGAAGCCGCCCATCGGCTAAAGTCTGCGAATCCCAATTTCAAAATTCAGCGTCAGCTAATGAGTGCCGGAGGTTGTGAAGCCGCAGCCTTTAAGGCGTTCGGCTACAGCGTCACCGGAACCGCCTTCCCGCTCGGCGCATGGCACAATCGGGGTGAGAACGGTGTTGAGCCCGAGTTCATTTCAAAGGACGATTTTATTGGTGGTGCCCATTTGTTAGCGGAAGCGGCGCTACTCGCTGGAACGAGTCCGGCAGGTGTGCTCAGCCGTTTGTCAGATTTTCCATCCGAAGAAGCGGATCGCCTGAAGGCCGACCGACTTCGCCACGAGTACGTAAAGTATTGAGCGTATTCTGGTTTCGAATAGTTCTCGGGTATCGTGCCGAGCAGTTACAACGAGTTTTGAGAGCATTTTAAACATGGAAGTAGAAGGCAGTTATCTGGTAGCACGTACGCTCAAGGAAGAAGGGGTTGAGCATCTCTTTTTCCTGATGGGTGGACCGAACTACGAGATCATCAACAATTCTGAGGATCTTGGAATCAAGGCGATCGACTTTCGGCATGAACAGGCAGCTTCGATGGCGGCACACGGCTACGCCCGCGTCACCGGCAAGCCTGGTGTTACGACTGCCGCGTCTGGCCCAGGTACGCTCAATCTTCTTACCGGCCAATACACCGCATGGGTCGATTGTGCCCCGATGATTACGCTCGGTGGAGCCGGTCCGATTGAGGATTTCGGTCGGGACGGCTTTCAGGAAGTCGATCAGGTCAGTGTTTTCGAACCTGTATCGAAAGCGGTAATGCGCCCGACAGATCCAGCACGATATCCGGAGCATGTATCGACTGCGTTCCGACTGGCAACTTTGGGTCGTCCCGGTCCTGTCTATATCGACATGAATGAAGATACTGTCTACGGCAAGGTTGAAGAGTCGGACGCTGTATCGCCCTCAAGGGCAGTCGACAGAGCGCGACCAGCTGGTGATCCCGATTTGATCAAGCAGGCGGTCAAAATGCTGTCGGAAGCAAGCAGCCCGATGGTGTTCGCCGGCGGAGGGGTTTGGTGGTCGCAGGCATACGACGAGCTTCGTGTGCTGGTCGAGAGAATGGGTATTCCGTTCTACACATCTCCGATGTCGCGAGGACTTCTGCCCGACGACCACGAAATGTCGTTCCCGGCGGCTCGTTCAGGTGCGTTCAGGGCGGCTGACGTAGTTCTTGTTGTCGGCACGAGAATGAACTGGATGATGACCTTCGGCAAGCGAATCGCAGCCGAGTCGAAAATTATCCAGATCGATATTCATGGAGCCGAGCTTGGGCACAACCGTTCGATCGATATCGGTATTGAGGGTGATGCCAAGACCGTTCTTCAGCAGATGTTCAACGAAGTGGAACGAGCTGGATTCGAATCGAAAGCCAAGTCGAAGTGGATCGACGAGCTTCGAGAAGCCGATCTCTCCCGTCGTGAGCGCGTAGCGCCGATTGAGAATTCGGATCAACGACCGATTCATCCTCTTCGATTGTGCAAGGAACTTCGAGAGGTGATGGATCGCGATTCGATTCTCGCCGTCGATGGCAACGAGATCCTCCACTTCGGACGACAATCGATGCCGACCTATGTCCCTGGCCACCGGCTCAACTCAGGTCCTTCGGGATGTATGGGTGTGGGGCTGCCGTATGCACTCGGTGCCAAGATCGCCAAACCAAATAAGCAGGTTGTCGCTCTGCATGGTGATGGATCGCTGGGTTTGAATATTCAGGACTTTGATACTGCAGTGCGTCACAATCTGCCAATCGTCATTGTTGTGTCGAACAACGAGGGTTGGACAGCGAGGGTTGAAGGTATTCGCAAACCGGGTCGGGAACTCGGATTCACTCGATTCGACAAGGTCGCTGAAGCACTTGGCGGTCATGGTGAGTTGGTCGAAGATCCGAAAGATCTTCAACCCGCGTTCGAGCGTGCGTTCGACGCCGGGGTTCCGGCGATCGTCAACGTTCGAACCGATCCGACCGCTCGTGCGCTGTCACGATTTGTTGGATCGAAGATGGAGTAATGAAGGACTGAAACTAATAGCAGGGTCTCGACAACCTGGTGTCGAGAGTTGGAATGATTCGAGGATGAAAGTGTCGTACTACCTTGTGCTTTCAAAACTTACCGAGCGAGTGCGAGATCGGACCAAGCACGATCCCGATCGAATCATGCGGGTCAACCTTGAGATCGAAGATCAGGGCTGTAGCGTCGTATCCCAGTACGCCCTTCTGGGTCGGTACGACTTCGCCACACTGATCTAAGCACCCGACAACGCCCACATGAGCCGACTTTCTGTCGATATGGGTGCACGGGGGACGATCGAGACGGAAACACTGCCTGCTGAGCCGGTGGAATTGTTTATCGACGCTATGAAGGTTGAATAATTCCGTTCCCGCAGCACCAATGTACGACCGTAGCCCTTAGAATTCCGCCATTTCCATCAGGAAGATGGCATTGAGGAATGGGGCAGCATGACTTCAGATCGAGAACTCGGATTTACACCGACGTACAGACTGCGTGAAATGATTGGATCGAAAGAGATTTCTCCAGTCGAATTAATTGAGTCGCACCTGAGGCGCGTCGACGAACTCGATCCTAAGCTTGGCATATTTATCACCCGAATCTCCGACCAGGCGATGGACGCTGCACGTGACGCGGAAGCTGCGGTGATGCGCGGCGATGAACTGGGGCCGCTGCACGGTATACCCGTGCCGTACAAGGACACCGAGCCGATGGCTGATGTTGTCTGGACTCACGGTTCTTTGACTTATAAAGATAATATCGCTGAAGCAGACTCGATCCCACTTGCCCGTGTAAAAGCTGCCGGGGCGATTATCACCGGTAAGACCAACACCCCTGAGAACGGATTTGCTGGAACCACTGAAAACCGACTTGGTCCACCTGCTCGAAACCCCTGGAATCCCGACAAGACTCCGGGTGGATCGTCTGGTGGGGCGTCAGCTGCGGTTGCATCCGGACTTACCAGCTTTGCTCCCGGTGGTGACGGCGGTGGATCGATTCGTATTCCGGCTGCTTTTGCTGGAGTCTACGGAATCAAGGCAACTCAGGGCAGGGTGGCGCGTGCGGCGAATCCGACGCGAAACGCCGGGTGCAACATCATGAACAACGCCACGTCGGGTCCGCTGACCAGGACTGTGCGTGATGCCGCTGAAGCGCTGGCGATTTTCTCTGGACACGATCCGAGAAGCGAGTACGAAACGATCACCGATGATGTGCCCGACTATGTTGGTGCGTTAGCGAATGGCGTGAAGGGATTGAGGATCGGGTGGACGCCTGACATGGGAGGAAACCCCGTCGATCCTGAGGTTGTTCAGGTCGCAGAGAGTGCCGCCAAAGCGTTTGAGGATCTTGGGGCAACAGTCGAAACGGTTGATTTTGGACCGTCGAATTACGAAGAGGTTTTCTGGACGTTCTTCGACTACTTCACGGTAAAGGGTTTGGATGCGGCACGTGAAGATTACGACAATCATCGCGACGAGATGACCGACTACTTTGGCGAGTACATGGACTATGCCGACACGCTTTCGGCCGAGCGGATGTGGAATATTTTCAGCAATATCGGCGCCTACCGTAAGTACGTCAACGAATACTTTGGGAAGTACGATCTACTGCTTTCGCCGACGCTTGCGGTGCCCGCGTTTGATATCGGCGATGAGCCAGATGTAATCGGCGGGAAAAAAGTTCCGCACCGACTCTGGGGATTCACGCCATTCACCTATCTCTTCAACCTGACGGGTAATCCCGGTGCTTCGGCTCCAGCAGGCTTTTCGTCCGAAGGTTTGCCGATCGGACTCCAGATAGTCGGTGACATGAAATATGAAGTCACCGTTCTAGCCGCTTCCGCCGCCTTCGAGGACGCCCGTCCCTGGGCCGACAAACGACCGCCGGTCAGTTAGTGGTGTCCCCCTCCCTGCGAGTGAGGGTGGATCCGTAGCTCCTACCCCGCGCGTACTTTTGGATTACGTTCCAGATTTCGGGTTCCATCGAGTTGTAGATGAAGTAGCAATAGCGGGTCGCACCTTGCGATTGCATCTCGGCAAGTAGTCGGTCGAGTTCGGATGCTGTGAGCCAGTTCGATCCAAAGTGTTCGAGTCCGACCCATGGCATGTAGCGTTCCGATCCTCCGCTGTTGGCGAGCATCTTAGTGGTCTGATCACGTACGCCTGTAGTGAACCACTCGTCGGTCGCCTCGCCGTTGTAGTCGCTGATCGGATATGAGGCTGCGAGCGGGTAGTCGAACATCGAGCTAAACAACTCTGAGGCGAGGTCGGTGTCCAGCCCGTCGTTCCAATCGACGAGTGTTTCGACCCAGTTGAAGATCGTTCCACGGAATCCGGCGACTCCGCCCGACCACCAGTACTGCTTCGGCTGTTGGAAATCGGTGTACTGCTGCTTGCGGATGGTGTTGTGCCCCGTTAGCGGTTCTGCGAACGGTAGTCGAGATGAGTTTCCAACCTGCATATCGGGCAGGTGCTTTTTCACACCGTTGTACGAACTGCTCACGCTCCACTCGACCGCGGCCTGCTTGAAGGAAAACCAGTCGGTAAATTTCGGGTGATCGCGCCACCAATCATGACTTGCCAGCGCACCGGGCGATTCAGAAATGAACTTTCTAGCATAGTCAGGGGTGAATCCGTGTAAAAACTCTTTGAAGTGCTCGCGACCGTCAAGGATTTTCTGGAAATCCATCCCGTTTTCCGAGGCGAACGATCGAAATTCCATAGTGTCGATCCGTTCCACCCACATGTCATCTCGATGGCCCGGCTTGATCTCCCATTTGAAGTCCGGTCCATCGAGCATTATTCCGGTTACCTGCGGGAAGTGTTTCGCTGTATCCCTTGCGCGGGCTATTGTCATCGCTGGCATTTCGGGGTTAGTGAAATTTGGTGGGCGCTTGGAAGTATCAAGCAGCCCTGTACCAAATCCACCGGAAAGGAAATAGCCCTTATCGTCGACGGCATAGATCTTGAAGCCTTTGGCGATTCCCATATCGAGGGCTGCTGACAGCTTTTTTCCTTGCTCTGCAAGGTGCGCAGGCATCATCGGAGGTTGCCATGTCAACCCCTCGTAGAACTCAGGAGTCGGATCGAACGCTGCTCTGGGCAATCGATTTACCCGTTTTCCACCCATCGCCGCAAGCCCGCGTGGATGCCCGTCTTCTTCCTGCGGATAGACGTTTCCAGTATCTCCCCCCCGATCTTCAAGCAGGCAAATCCACTGGAGAGCGACTTCGTTCACACCCGCATCCGCTAGTTCGTCCCAGAACGATTCTTCGAACATTATTTCGTTCGGCGGACGTAGACCCATGACGGGTTTCAGGGTCTGGTTGTCAGAGTTTGTATTGGTCATCGGGGGCTATCTTCGCGTGTTTGTGATTACACGCGGGCAATGTACACCCAATTTAGTTAGCAAGGTGGAAAGTGATCGACATCCCGACTCTTGTGGAGGGATTTTCGGCAGGGTGGGGCACTGAAGGGGTGCTCGTTGCACGCGCGCAGCCCTGCCAGATCCCTCGGTTGCACTCGAGATAACGATTGGTTTCAGGATCGTGAGTTTCAAAAGCCTACGAAAGAGACGGAATTACGGTGAACTGTTCTTCGTAGAGACGACGGTAGAACTCGGATCGCTCCAGAAACTCTTCGTTGGTACCGAGGTCGGCGATCCTGCCCCCGTCTATTACGAGGATCTGATTCGTAGCGATGACCGTCGAGAAGACGTCCCAGACGGGCGGGTCGAACACCGTATCCACGAACCAACCGGGCTCTTTTTCAGGATGTTTCTTAGCTTGTTTATTTGAGCGGCAATCACGCGTTGACGACTTCACGCCAGAGTAATTTGTGCGCCGAAACAAGAAAGTAGCAAATAAAACGGTCGGCACAAGACGTGCCGACCGTTTTATTTGCTACGAATGGTAGCCCCAAGGGGATTTGAACCCCTGTTTCAGCCTTGAGAGGGCCGTGTCCTGGGCCACTAGACGATGGGGCCCCGCTGGCTGCCGATCCAGGGATCGAACCTGGGTTACCAGATTCAGAGTCTGGTGTCTTACCGCTAGACGAATCGGCATCTGCGAACAGCCAATAATACTAGCAAGACGATTTGCATTCGCCTAATGGATGCGCTGTCGTATTTTCCTGAATAGGCTGATCTTGAGTTAGATTCGTTGATCACCCGATTTCATCGAAAACGTGCCAGCCCAACATCCCAGCGTATTAAGAGCTAGACTGTCGCCTTCATGTAATAGAGGCGACCCCTCTGGAGGATTATCGAATGGCGACGATCGCAACTGCTGCCGAAAGAGCGCAGGCTTCTGGCAAAGGACTCGAGTGGAAG
This sequence comes from uncultured Dehalococcoidia bacterium, assembly GCA_913052475.1. Lineage (GTDB taxonomy): Bacteria > Chloroflexota > Dehalococcoidia > Lucifugimonadales > Lucifugimonadaceae > Lucifugimonas. Next base: position 3,392 of record CAJXEJ010000026.1, on the reverse strand, counting down.
GGCGTATTCCCGGCGAACCCAACACCGGTCAGTGCCGATGGAAGCATCAACGAACAGGCACTTCGAGCAATTTTCGAGGACAATCTCTCGTACGGCGTTGGCGGATTTTGGGTTGCAGGCTCGACAGGCGAAGGTCCGGTGATGAGCGAGCAACAGCGAGAGACCACCGCTCGAATCGCTGGTGAAACCATTTCCGGCAAAGGGCTTTCGATCATGCACGTCGGTGCGGTCAGCACCGAAAGTGCTGCCAAAGGTGCTAAGGCTGCTGCTGAATCGGGTTGCGACGCCATCAGCTGCGTGCCCCCGTTCTTCTTCAAAGGCAACGATCAAATGACGATCGACCACTACAAGCGTGTCGCCGCCGCTGCTGATGGACTGCCCTTCTTTGTGTACAACCTGCCGCAGCTAACTCAAGTGGAATTCACGCCTGAATTTATGGAAAAGGTGGTTGATGCCGTTCCGTCTGTGATCGGTCTAAAGCACTCTGCTTTTACGTTCATGAACATTCGAGCTTTCGCCGATATGGGACTCAAGTGCTTTTCGGGTAATGGAGCCATTCCGCTACCAGCACTAACCATGGGCGCTGTTGGAACCGTCGATGCTCCATTGTCGGTTGCTCCGTGGCACTACGCTGAGTTGCACGACGCATGGGAACGTGGCGATATGGAGACTGCACAGCGATTGCAGGACGGGGCGAAGAAGATCGTTGATGTTGTGCGAATGTTTGGTGCTCCGGCTGCCGTCACCAAGATGATTCTCTCCGAGCGTCTTGGTGTGGACAGCGGTCGTCCAATTCCGCCTGTAATGGATTTGACCGATGAACAGCGACCACTAGTAATGGCTGCGGCAAAAGAAGCAGGATTGCTTTCGAATCCGTAGGTCACGAGAGTTCCTACGACCGTTCGAAATCCAGACTCCTGTGGAGGGATCTTCGGTCGGGTGGTGAGTCGGGCATTGGTTCTGGCGAATTGGAAGACGGTGGTCAACGTCGACATTCCTCCTCAACCTAGTCTTCTCCCCCGGAGAGAAGGAATGAAGAGAGTGCGAGTGTCAACTTGGATCTCTCTACGGAGGAGAGGGAATGACTCCCGGTGGATCGTCTGGTTAGTCCGAGCCCCTTGAAATTGCTTCGCTGCCATAGCGTTCTCTGATGGCATCGACTGCCTCGCTGGTGTCGGAATCGGCCATCGGGTTCTGATCGAGCAGAGATAGCTGTGCCGCCTGTTCACCGAGACCAGTGAGCGCCACACCAAGAAGTCGAATCGCATCCCCACGCTGTCGCATTGCCGTTACGAGCAACGCATGTGCCGTTTCCTGGATCAGCTGATCACCATCCCCGGGAGCCGGAAACGTCCGTTGGCGGGTAATGGTCGTGAAGTCGCCGTATCGCAGCTTGATACTAACCCCGCGTGCTCGCTTGCCCGATTTTCGCAATCGAGCGCCCACTCCCTCGCTCAGCCGTTTGAGAACCTTTTCAAGCTTGGCACGGCTAGAAACATTGGTCGAAAAAGTCGTTTCTGAGCTGATCGATTTCGATTTGGCATGTTCTCTCAGTGGGGCGCTGTCGATCCCTCGTGCTCGACGTCGAACGTGGTCGGCAAGATTCGGACCCAGTGCCCTGCGCAAAGGTCCCGTTGGAGCAGCGGCGATTTCGCCAAGTGTTGAAATATTCAGTGCTGCCAGTGATTCGGCGGCTTTGGGTCCGATACCAGGCAGGTTTCGAACTGGTTGCGGAGCGAAAAACGCTTCAGCCTCCTGCTCTCGAACTTGAAATACTCCGTCGGGTTTGGCGTGCTCGGTCGATACTTTTGCAACGAGTTTGCTGGGGCCGATGCCGATTGATGCGGGTAACCCCAACTCGTCCCTAACTGCTTTTCTGATCACATCCGCCACTTCAATCGGTTGACCATAGAGCCGTTCGGTACCGCTCATATCCAGATACGCTTCGTCGACACTTACGGGCACGACTTCAGGTGAATACTGGCGAAGAATGTTCATGAACTTCTTCGAAACGTCACGATACAAACTGTGATTCCCGCGCATGTAGATCGCCTGCGGGCAGAGTCGGCGAGCCACTGCGGTTGGCATCGCAGAATGGACACCGAACTTACGCGCTTCGTACGATGCCGTTGAAACTACGCCACGTGGTCCGATTCCACCGATTACTACCGGTTCGCCTCGAAGCGACGGATCGGCCTGACGCTCAACTTCAACGTAGAACGCGTCAAGATCAACGTGGAAAATTACGCGCTCTTGGTCGTGTTTTCGTGAATCGCCCAGCATAGACGCAGGTTAGCAGGCGCGATGGGGTATTTCGAAGACTTGAATGACTTATGGAAGGTCGTGGATTTGGCGTATGGTGTTGGCCATTTCCACTGCGGCTTCGGCGTAACCAGCAGCGTGTCCGATTCTAGCAACTGCCTGGTCGGTAGCATCGGTTGTCAGTACACCAAAAATCACGGGTTTGCCGGTGTATTCACTCGCACTGGCGACACCCTCGGTGGCGGCTCTCGCAACGAATTCGTAGTGATCGGTATCACCTTTGATGACAACGCCAAGACAGATCACGGCGTCGATATCGCCCCGATCAGCCAGTCGCCGAGCGGCCAGCGATAGTTCAAATGCCCCCGGTGTGCGTACAACGACAATATCGTCATCGGTCACGCCCAGAGTCTTCAGCCGATCGACGGCTATATCAGTCATCTGGTCGGTAAGGTAGCTATTGAATCGTGCAGAAACGACTGCGATTCCCAGACCTTTACCATCGAGATTCTGATCAATGGTGCGTGGTGACATTATTCTGCCGATCTGCCAGAGCCAGACGAACCATCGACATCCATCTCAAGATCATGTCCCATCTTTTCGACCTTCGTTTTCATGTAGAAGCGATTCTCGTCGTTAATCGGCGCCTCAAGCGGAATCTGTTCGACCATGTCGAGTCCGAATCCCTCAAGTCCGATGACCTTCTTCGGGTTGTTCGTGAGGAGTTTGAAGCGTCGAACTCCGAGGTCGTTCAATATTTGTGCCCCGACACCGTAGCGTCGTAGATCCATCGGAAAGCCCAATCGCAGATTCGCCTCAACAGTATCGAGACCTTGATCCTGTAGCTCGTACGCTTTCAGTTTATTCAGGAGACCGATACCTCGACCCTCCTGACGCATGTAAACCAGCACACCACGACCGGCCGCTGCGATCTGCCTTAGTGCCATGTTTACCTGATCACCGCAGTCGCAGCGAATGCTGCCAAAAACATGACCGGTTAGGCACTCGGATTCGACACGCACCAGCACTGGTTCCGAGTCGTCGAGTTCACCCATGAACACCGCAATGTGTTCCGAGGGATCGACAAAGCTCTTGTAGACAGCCGCCGTGAATACTCCGTGTTCGGTTGG
>CAJXEJ010000025.1 GCA_913052475.1 uncultured Dehalococcoidia bacterium | reverse complement strand
TTCCCGTCGGAAGTTCTTCAAGAAGTCGTTCAAGTAAACCCAACCGACCACTGCAAACAAGTTCCTGAGTCTTCTCGATAATTGCTTCACCAAATCCCGGAATATCACCGAGTTTTTCTGTGTCATCAGCAATATCAGCAATCTGGTACGGCAGACTTTTGATCGCGTCTGAAGCCTTCGAATGCGCACGTACCTTAAAAACATTCTCACCCTTCGCCTGAAGCAGAACTGCCACATCGGCGAAAACCTGAGAAATCGAGTTGTTGTCCATAGGCGACAGGATATCGTGCAGTGAGGTCGCTAGGTTATCGTTGGCGCCATTAACCAAGCCACAACCTCGATTAAAATATCATCCTGAGGCACTCGAAGAACGACACACCAGCACTCCACTCAGAAAACGTACCCAACGGCGCTTACCCGCTGCCGCCCTGCTTCGCCCGCTTGCGTTGCAGGCGCTCTATCTTGCGACGTTCGGCTCGTGTCATCTTGCGACCGTCGGGCGTGTGCGTCGGCACCTGGGCAAGGCTGTTACCGCCTTGTTGACCACTACCGTGCCCTGAATTCACACTCGCCATAACCGAATGCTGGCTGGCAAGTGCGTTCGCCTTCTGCGCCGAAACGTCGGCATCTGCCTTCGTAGCAGTCGTTACCGGCGCAGCCGAAGGTGGCGGCTGCTGAGTCAACGCAACTCGGAATATTGTCCTTGCCACCGCCGATTTTATCGTCGTGTCGAGTGAAGTAAACATCTGGAACGCTTGTCGCTTGTAAGCAACCAGCGGATCACGCTGACCTGCGGCTTCAAGGCCTATTCCCTGCCGCATGTTGTCCATCGACGTCAGATGCTCAACCCAGTGCTCATCGATCGTACGAAGCATGATAGTGCGTTCAAGCTTGTGCAGCAATTCGCCGCCAAACTCACCGGTGCGTTTGTCGTAAATCGTGTCGACGAGTTGGACGAACGCATCTTCAGCCTCGTCCGGTCGCATTTCGTAGATAGCGTCTTTTGCGGGGAATCCCTCGATCGTCGGGAACACCATCATCAGATCGCGATACAGACCGTCCACGCCGTAGTTTTCAGTACCACCGTTGATTCGTTCAGCAACGATAATTCGCACTTCTTCTTCGAGGTACTCCGTGATCGTTGGGCGAAGATCTTCGCCGTCGATGATCTTGTCTCGAAGCCGATAAATAACGTCCCGTTGCGTGTTGACCACGTCGTCGTAATCGACCAAGTACTTCCGAATTTCGAAGTTCTGCGCCTCGACCTTAGTCTGGGCAGTTTCAACCGATTTCGAGACCATTTTATTCTCGATTGGGACGCCTGCTTCCCATCGGAACAGGTTCATCGCACCGCGGATTCTGTCACCGCCAAACCGACGAACAATGTCGTCTTCGGTCGAAAGATAGAACTGTGTTTCGCCAGGGTCGCCCTGACGACCGCACCGACCACGTAGCTGGTTATCGATTCGGCGGGACTCGTGTCGTTCAGTACCAAGAACGAACAAACCGCCCTTTTGAACGATCTCTTCGTGATCAGCATCCCAGCCGGCGTCCGTCGCCGTTGTCACATCCGGGTTCCCACCAAGCATGATGTCAGTACCACGACCTGCCATATTGGTCGCCACGGTCACAGAACCAGCCTTACCAGCCTCTGCGACAACATTCGCTTCGCGCTCGTGCTGCTTGGCATTCAGAACGTTGTGAGGAATACGCTTTTTCTTCAAGAGATCGCCGAGTAATTCTGACTTATCGATACTTGTCGTACCGACGAGTACCGGACGTCCTTCTTCGTGAAGCTCCGATATTCGCTCGGCAATCGCGTCCCACTTGGCCTCTTCGGTCATGTAGATGAAATCGCCGCGGTCAACACGCTGAATCGGCTTGTTGGTAGGAATCTCGACAACTTCCAGTTTGTAAATCTTGTCGAGTTCTTCAGCTTCCGTGGTCGCCGTTCCAGTCATTCCGGCGAGTTTTTTGTACATACGGAAGTAGTTCTGGAGTGTGATCGTCGCGTAGGTGTTCGATTCACGCTGAACACGTACGCCTTCCTTGGCTTCAAGTGCTTGGTGTAGACCATCGGAGAACCTACGACCTGTCATCAAACGGCCGGTGAATTCGTCGACCAGGATAATCTCCTGACCCTGGACCACATACTCGCGGTCGCGTGCATATATGTGCTCGGCACGAATGGCGTTTTCGGTGAAGTGAGAAAGAACGTCGTTTTCTATCCCGTAAAGGTTGTCGATCTTCAACTCGCGTTCAACAGCGGCGATGCCTTCTTCGGTTAGGACAATCGTCTTTCGTTTGTCCTCAATCTCGAAATGAACGTCGCTAGTCAACTTCTTCGCTAGGACAGAGAATCGTCGATACTCTTGCCCTTGCTCTTTAGCGGGACCAGAAATGATCAACGGTGTCCGCGCTTCGTCGATCAAAATGCTGTCGACTTCGTCCACGATTGCATATACTCGACCGCGTTGTACCCGTCGATCAGCCTCTTCGACCATGTTGTCGCGCAGGTAGTCAAAGCCGAATTCGTTGTTCGTCCCGTAAGTGATATCGCAGGCATAAGCTTCCTGCTTCGTACCCGACTGGAAGTTATCTTCCGGCAATCGCACCGGGGGTGCGGTATCGGTATTTTCGTCGTCGTTAACCGACTCTGAGTCACTCGCTAGTGGTGCGTTAGGATTGAAAACCCACGACGAATCGTTTTGCAGGCAACCAACGGTCAAACCGAGGTAATGATGAATATTCCCCATCCAACCGGCGTGAAGCTTGGCGAGGTAATCGTTGACCGTGATTACGTGTGCACCTTCACCACTGATGGCATTCAGGTACGTCGGCAGCGTAGCAACCAGCGTCTTCCCTTCACCGGTGCGCATCTCTGCGATCTTGCCCTGGTGAAGAACGATTCCACCGATCAACTGCACGTCGAACGGTCGTTGACCGTTCGTGCGTCTCGAAGCCTCTCGAACCGCGGCAAATGCCTCCGCAAGTAGATCGTCGAGAGTTTCACCCGCGTTGTACCTTGCTCGGAAATCGGCAGTCACACCCCTCAATTCATCGTCGCTGAGGCTTTCAAACCTGGGTTCGAGACTATTTATCTCATCGACGATTGGCTGAAGTTCATTGAGGGCTTTTTCGTTGGAATCGCCAACGATTTTATTAATCAGCTTGAACATATATGGCTACTGGCTTACCACGATACTGCCAACCAGAACTTTAGAACACTCACTGACTATCGAGTGAAAAGAGCCCCAACTGAGCGGCCTTCGTGGATTCGCCTGATCGCTTCTCCAAGAAGCGGTGCGATTGAAATTACCTTGATCTTTGAGTTTACTTTGTCTCCGGACAAAGGCACCGTATCGGTTATTACCAATTCTTTGATATGGGAATTAGAGGTAATCCGAGCAGACGCATCACCTGGCAACACGCCGTGAGTTGCGACTACGTAGATTTCAGTAGCACCTCTTTGAGTGATCGTCTCGACAGCCGAAAGCATGGTCGCACCGGTGCTGATCTCGTCGTCAAACAAGATGACCGGTTGATCCTTCACGTCACCTATGACGTTCAAACTCTCTACCCGGTCTTCATTTCCGAGCCGACGCTTTTCAACGATTGCCAGAGGTGCACTCACAGCATCGGCAAAAGAGCGAGCCTTCTTCGAAATTCCCATGTCGGTTGCCACAACCACAGGATCGCCGAGATCTCTCTCGGTAAAATAATCAACCAACCGCGGCATTGCCGTCAATTCATCAACCGGCACGTGGAAGAAACCCTGGACCTGACCTGCGTGCAGGTCGACCATAATCATTCGATCAGCACCCGCAGTTTCCAATAGATCAGCGATTAGTCGGCCGGTAATCGGCACGCGGGGCTGGTCTTTTTTGTCGGTACGGGCATAGCTGTAATAAGGAACGACCGCTGTGATCCGACCCGCAGAAGCACGCTTCGCGGCGTCGATCATAATCAGCAGTTCCATGATGTTGTCGTTCACCGGCTCGACGTCCGATTGCAAAATGAAAACATCTTTCTGGCGCACGTTTTCGAGAATACGGACGAAGGTGTTGTCGTTACTGAACTTGAACACCTCTATCTGGCCAATATCTTGGCTCAGATATTGGCAGATATCTTCCGCTAATTGCGGGTGTGAATTCCCTGCAAAAATTACCGGATTCCCGTTAACCCCGTACATCAGTTCCCCTTGAACTCTGGTCGCCGTTTCTGGCGAAGTGCCATCATTCCCTCGGCGTGATCCTCCGAGGATAACGTGATTGCCTCCACAGCGGCAGACATTTCGAGGGAGGTTTCTAGATCCATCGACATCCCACGCCGCATCATCGTCTTAGCAAGTCTGATCGCAATCGGAGGTCCCGCAGCGATCCGACGCGCCATCTTCTCCGCAGTGCCAATCAGTTTGTCATCAGCCACAACATCGTTGAGGAAACCGAGAGATTTAGCTTCGTTAACTTCTAGGAAATTACCTGTATACATCATCTCTGCTGCTTTTGCGGAACCCAGGAGTCGAGGGTAAAGCCACGTGCCGCCATAGCCAGGAAATAGCCCAACATGAATGTACGCTGCCATGAAACGAGCCGATTCGCCCGCAATTCGAATATCGCAGGCGCAGGCAAGATCGAATCCCGCGCCGACCGCTGATCCGTGGATCGCCGCGATCACCGGCTTTTCCATCTCGTAAATCCCAAGGATCACTTTTCGAGCAAGCCGAAAACCGCGACGCAGCTCTTCAGCTCCACCGGGTCCAGGTTTATGAGGGCCTTCACCCGATCCACCAGTCATTTCGTCGGTATCGGCGCCAGCGCAAAACGCGCGCCCCGAGCCAGTAATGATGACTGCCCTGATCGAATCGTCAGCAACTACCGCGTCGAGAGAATCAGAAAGGGCTTCGAGCAAATCGTTGCTTAGAGAGTTCAGACGGTCGGAGCGGTTTAGCGTGAGAGTGGCGAATCCGAATTCGCTGTTTACGTCTCGAATCACGCTGGGGTTCATTTGAGCCTCGACCTGTAGAGCTTATTGGGTGCACTCCGGAAAGATGCCGGAATTCTAGCACCAGCCCCAGAATGAAAACGGTTGAAAATGCACGAATTCATCTTGCCTGGAAATTATTGGTCTGCTTATGTATTTAGCAACGCTTGGCATCAGGCGCCAACCCGGCGTCTTTGTGCCCAGTTGCCTATAGATCTGCAAGCCGCTCGACTGAGATCGAAATTAGACGACCTGTTGACCAGGCTCCACCACAGGAACAACCGGTGCAGTAGGAAGACCAATCAGTCGCGCCGCCATCTCTGGCGAAAGGTCTTTTGAGAACCCGTAATGTAAACACTTCAAGAATGCACCGTGCGCGTCACTATCGGCGTTAATATCGCCGGTGCATCGTGGGCAAGATTTCAAGTACAGCATTTCAACTCTCTCCACTATTTTTTTAGGATCGATTGAGAAGTGCGTGAAGAATATCCAGCAGCACTTCGATTGAAGACCATCCCTGCCGACACCGTTTATGGGTGTCGGCACACAAATCTTCGAGCCTTTTGTTTCTTGACGTGAACCACGCTGTTCGACTAGATCAACTCGTCGTAGGCACCCTGCTTGAAGCCGAAAACAACCTGCGACCAGTCCGTCAAGATCGGTCGCCTGATGAACCTCGGTTCGTTGACCATCATTTCGATCAACTCATCGTCGGTGGCCTTCCCACGAAGATCTCGATACGGCTTCGAACTAGGGCTTCTCCACGCGAACATTTCGTCGACACTCGACATCTTGCTCAGCTTCTTGATCTCTTCAGCAGACAACTGCTCTTTGAAGAAATCTCGGAATTCGTACTCGCTACTCGAATCATTGAGAGCCCGACGGGCTTTCTGGCACGTACTTCAACGTGACCAGCAATAGAACTTCAGTTTAGAGGACATTATGGAATCTCCACATGCAAATTGATCAGAAAAGAGGATACCCGCACAGCCGACACGGGTGTCACCATAAGGGAATTATTGGGATACGCTTCACCGTAACAGCAAAGGTACTCGATGAGTAACCCAGCCAACGACAACACACGCGACACCGAAAGACGATCAGGAAGATCGTTGATCGGACGCGGCGTTGGAAATTCGCGAACTAGTCCGCACCGTTTCGCCAATCTTAGCCTGTACGCGTTTGGGCTTTCGGGATTGTGGACTGCCGTTGGCGCAGGAATCCTTCCGTTCAAAGTTCTTGAAGCTCTTGAGCTTGGGAGGATCGAAGTTCTGGGCACCGAACTAGATAAAAACGGTGCGCTGGGAATGCTCTCACTTCTAGGTTTGTTGGTCGCCGCTGGTGTACAACTCGGCGTCGGTGCAATAAGCGACAAAGAGCGACGGCCTGGAGGACGCCTACCGTATCTTCTAGTAGGCGGAATCGGGGTTGCTCTGATCACCGTATTATTCGGAATCGTGGCGACCTGGATAACTCTGCTCATGGCGATCGTCGCAATGCAATTATTCGGCAACTTCGCACAGGGACCTGCCAACGCACTCATTGTCGACTATGTGCCAAAAAATGAACGCGGTGCTGCAGCTGTGAGTCTGAATCTGTGGAGATTGCTTGGAGCCGGATCAGTCACCGTGATCGTTCTTCAGTTCATGGCGAGATACGACAAAGACGAAGCTCCCGAATGGCTCTGGTTTTCCCTTGTACTCGTCATCGTTGTCGTTCTACTCAGTGTGTTCTGGACAGTGCTGTCGATTCGCCCAAAATCCGGACTGTTTATTCCAAGCTTTCGATCCAACAACGGCGAAACTCAATCTCAACCGGAAGAAACTCTGGCACCTACTAGTTCTCGCATCACAAAAAGATACGTCGCGTTCCTAATTGCGCTGGCGTTTGCGTTAGCCGCGATGTCGGCGATGCAGATCTACACACTGTTCTTTCTCCAGGACGTTGTCGGACTCGACAACCCGGCAGACGGCGCCGATCTTCTCGTCATTGTGTTAGTTACGTCAGCTCTTCTAACAGTTCTCCCTACGAACTATCTGGCATCACGATTCGGGCGATCCAGTCTGTTTATCGTTGCCGGGATCTGCGGTGCTAGCGGTTCATCCATGCTGATCTTCGTTAGTTCAATCGGATCAGTGTTACTGATCGGCGTAATTATCGGAGTTTCGGTGGGTCTATTCATGACCTTAACTTGGGCAGTCGCGAACGATTTGGTTCGTCGAGCATCCGCAGCAAGAGAGTTGGGCTACACGAGCATCGCAACATTCGCGGGAACAGGGGCTGCACGCTTCGCGGGAATTGGCATTGACGAACTCAATTCGCTAAGCGGCGCGTCAGAAAACCTCGGATACAAAGCGTTGCTCGTTTGCGTGGCAACCGCGTTCGTGCTATCCGCCATTATTCTTGCGAAAGTTGCGAATCGAGGAAGCATCCTCGCACCCGACTAAGCCAACAGCCAGCTCTACCACCGATATACTTGACTTCTCACTTCTCATTCGGGATTTTTGACAACGAACCGGCACTGGGCTGAGTTCGGATCGTTCCCCTTTTCATAGCGGACCCACCATAAATGGATGTTTATCTCGCCACTCCACGAGGCTTCTGCGCCGGTGTCGATCTAGCAGTCGATATCGTCGATCTGGCGATTCAGCGGTACGGAACACCGGTCTACGTAAAGCACCAGATCGTCCACAATCCGAAAGTTGTCGCCGATGTTGAGGCGGAGGGCGCAATAACCGTTGAAAGCGTTGAGGACGTACCCGAGGGTGCAGTCGTTGTGTTCTCAGCGCACGGATCACCACCGTCCGACTACGAGAAGGCAAAATTGCGAAATCTGACGGTTCTCGACGCCACCTGCCCACTGGTAACTCGAGTCCACAACGAGGCAAAGAAATATTCGAAGGACGGCAAGAAGATCATCCTTATCGGACACGTCGACCATCAGGAAGTAATCGGCACAACCGGTCAGGCTGAAATGGTTCTCGTCGACGAAAGACAGGACTGGACTCTCCCCGAATGGGAGGAGGACGTCGAAGTCGCCGTCCTGACCCAGACCACCCTCTCGGTATACGACACAGCAATCGCTATCGGGAACATCAGAAAAAGTCACCCTGATGCGATCGTTCGAGACGACATTTGTTACGCCACGACGAACCGGCAGGCTGCGGCTACCGAACTCGCTGACATGACAGATCTTGTGTTGGTGATCGGCGCTCAGAACAGCTCCAACTGCAACCGCCTGAAAGACGTAGCAATCAAGAAGGGCGTTCCTGCATATCTAATCAACGGTCCTGAAGAATTGGATCGGAGCTGGCTGGAGAGTGTCGAAAAAATCGGCATTACCTCCGGTGCTTCAACTCCGGAAACACAGGTGAAGGCCGTCATCGAGGCGGTTGCTCCACAAAATATATTCCGAGTAGGGCCTGGCGAAATAAAAACCACATTTGCCATCCCTCGGGACCTTCGATCACTCGTTGGTAGCGGACAACGCAGCAGTAGCAAGGAAGAGTCAATCCTCGATGAAGATAACTAGCGTCGAATGCCTAGTACTTGATGAAGAGTACCCATACGTAGTCCTCCACACCGATGAAGGAATCACGGGTTTCGGCGAGTGTTTTCGTCGCGCACCCTACGTATCCAAAGTTGCGGTCGAAACGGTGTTCGCACCACTCGTCGTCGGCAGATCGCCATTCGACTCTGAGGAAATCTGGGACAACATGTTCAAGGCCGGCGCTGTCGCCGGCCCTCTTGGGGCTCTGCTCACCGCCGTCGCAGGTGTCGATCTCGCACTCTGGGATCTCAAAGGCAAAGCACTCAACACACCGATCTACAACCTGATTGGAGGAAAACGTCGCGACAGGATCAAGGTTTACGCCAGTTCACTCGTCCGCGACATGGCACCAAAAGACGAAGCAAAACGTGTCGCCCATTTTCGCGACCAGGGCTTCTCGGCGTACAAGATGCACTCGGCTGTTCCCGGAAAAATCGATGATCCTGGCGACCTGACGATTGAAACTGTGAAGACGATCCGTGAGGAAGTCGGCTACGAAATGGACGTGCTTGTCGATGTGAACAGTGCTTATTCCGTCCATCACGCCATCGAAATCGGACGTCAGTTGCAGGATCTCGATGTGTTCCACTTCGAAGAACCGGTTCACATACGCAACTACGAAGGCATGGCGGAGGTCGCCGATGCGTTGGATATTCCTGTCGCTTCCGGCGAAAACTCGTTCACCAGATGGGAGCACCTCACACTGATTCGTGAAGGTCGACCCGACATCGTTCAACCCGATGTTGTGAAAGTCGGTGGGATCACCGAGTTTCTGCGCATCGAGGCAATTCTAACCGCTCACGGCGCAACGATGACAACTCACAACACGCAGCCCTACGGCTCAACCGCGGCTCACGCGCATTTGCTCGCTCCCAGCAACAACTTCCCATACGCCCAGGAATACAACATCGAAGAGGTCGGTATCCGAGACAATGACTCGATTCTCGACACGCCATACGAAGTCGAAGATGGCTTCATCCGTATCCCCAACGGTCCTGGACTCGGACTCGACTACAACCTCGAAAAGATGCGAGCACGCAGCACCGACCGCCCCTCAGAACTCACCAACGTCTGGGACGGTATGCAGTAGGTGGAGTTTCTTGTCGCACGTTCATGATCGCAACTCACTCCCGCTCAACCGCAGTAAACCCCGTAAGCAACTTTGGCCACCGAATCACCGAGACCCCAAGAGCAATCAATCCGCCTGCGGCATACCCCGTAACGGTCCTTGGAACTCCGTATTGTTCGATCAGCCAACCTCCAATCACGAGCCCCATTGGTAGACCGTAGACAGCGAGCATTCGAACGCCCATCACCCGTCCTCGCATCTCGAATTTAGTGAACATCATCAACACCACCGACATCGAAATCATGCAAAAGCTGATCGATGCGCCGATCAACGCCAACAAAGGCAAGCCAACTGTGTTGGAATCTGTTTGCGCGAACGCAATCAACAAGAAATACCAACCCACCATCGTCAGCATCATGAACCGCTCCGGGCGGCGGGAATTCACGACTGCAGCCATAATCAACGATCCCACCAACGCACCGATAGCGAACACCGCCACCATCTGCGCCAGACCGTTTTCGTCGTGCCCATACACATCACGTGCAACAACCGGTAACAGCCCATTTGTCAGCGGAAACGCGGTGAAATTCACCAGAAACGCAAGAAACATGATCGGTTGTATAACCGGCGACTCGATCATGTATTTCACGCCCTGTTTCATTTCAGTAATCGGATTCGCGTGTTTGGCCTGGGTGCGCGACCGAATCGAACTAATGCCTAATCCGAAAAATACACTGAATAGATAGAATGAAGTTACTCCGATATACGCCCACCCGAGCCCTAGCCTAGAAAGCAACGTCGCACCAAGCAACGCACCAATGATTCGTGCAGTGTCTTGGGTTGTCCGAGCCAGCCCTGACGCGTTCATCAGCAAGTGGCGGGGCACGGTATCGGCGATAAGCGATTGGCGCAAAACATTGTCGGCAGGTCGAAGAATTCCGCTGAAACCCGCAATCACGAAAACGTGCCAGGGCTGGATAATGTCAAACGCAGCCAGAATCAAGAGAAATCCGGCCGACGCCACGGCTCCACCACGCAGAACTACCAGCATCACCTTACGGCTCACCCGATCGGCAACAACGCCGACTACCGGTGCAATAAGAGTTCCAGAAAACCTCAACGCACCAAGAAGCCCAACGAGTAACGGCGAATCGGTGGCAACAAGGATGTACCAACCCAGAATCAGAGTTTCCATCTCCGATCCCCACGTCGCCATCGCATCGGCCGACCACTGGAATCGGAAGCTACGAATCCCGAACGCGGCCAACGGACTGGCTTTAGACGCTGGTTCTTGAACAGGACCAGCAGCTCGACGCGGTAGTGACGTCGGCGTAATCGACGTTTTCTCAACACGCGTGCTGGCTGATTCTTCGCTCGAACCGCCCGATCCATCAGCTACCATCGATTCGTGAAAATTCCCTTGCTCAACAAAAGTGACGCGCTCACAGTCCTTGCGACGGCGGCAAGTATCGCACTTCTGGTCGGCTGTTCGAGTAACGACGAGTCACAGGCAACCTCAAATGATCTGGTAACAACGCCAGCCGTTGTGTTTTTGAACTCGGAAGATTGCAATGATCTAGTACACGGCCCACTCGATACTACGGAAGTCACTATCCAGTTCGGTGAGCTTAGTATCCCGATCACGGCAGAAGTTGCTGACGAACAGAGCGAACGAGCGCAGGGGCTCATGTGCCGTGAGTCCATCCCTTCAGGTACTGGAATGTGGTTCTACTACCCGGAACCTCGCACAAACGGATTCTGGATGTTCAATACATACGTGCCACTAGAAATTCTTTACATCGATCACTCCGGTCGAGTCGTCGATAAAATCGCAACGACTCCCTGCCTGCGTGACGGTCTGCACGACGATGACTGGCAGGTCAAGTGCGCCACCGAGGCGAAGAACTACGTGCCAGTGGGCGAATGGTTACGGGTACTTGAGCTACCTGCCGGTTGGCTCGAATCGGTTGGCATAGCCGATTCAGATGTCGACGAACTCACAGTAAGAACAATCAGCGTGGCACACTGAGCAATCGCTCGACAATTATCAAATGAGAATAACGAAACAAGGAAACCTAGGGCGCTTGGCAAACAGTAATCAAAAAGCAGTTCTGGCAGTAGTCGATGGCTTTGGCTTCAGTCGAATTCGATCCAAACAAGTGATCGATACGGCATGGGCTGAACTATCCGCGACAGACCGCGGACTGTTCGAATCAACTGCCGACCGCATTGGACGTGATCCGGTCTGGGCGAAAAACCTTCTCTTCCCCGTACAAGTCGAATCGCTGGAATCGGATACACCGACTCGGGAAGCACTGACGTGGATCGACGATTTGCAAACCTGTCGAGGGCTGCTAAGCGACGAGCTAATCGAACAAGTTGACAGTCTCGTCGAATCAGTCGCGGATAAGCATCACTACGTACCCTGGGCGTCGGGTGCTAGCCATCTCTGGGCGCTTCGCAACGCCAATCTTTCTATTCCAACCAGCGCAGCGGGAATCTGGGCTGGATTTGAAGACCTCGATCCGGCCGTTCAAGGTAACTCCGAAACCGGTCATCAGCAGATCGGTAACACCGAGCTAGCCCCTCAACTACCCCTCGAAATCACTAACTCCATTAACTCCGGTGAATTCTTCGAAAACCCTGCTCTGAACTCGACCATCACGGCAGCTAAGTCAGTACGGGCGACTATCAACTTCTGCTTCCTGTTATCGGGAGTCAGTGGAGCAGATGGAAGAGTCCATAGCGCGTGGAACCATCTTGAAGCGTTCCTCGAATTAGTATTCGAACGTCGCCAAATATCGCCCGCCAAAGTCCAAATGCAGGCAATTCTCGATGGCCGTGACTCGGCGACTAACAGCTCTATCGTTGCTCAGAACGGCTCTGGCGACTTCATCGGTCAACTCCAGCAACTACTCAGCAAATACGATGCCGAACAATCTCTAGCGTGGGTCGTTGGCCGTTCGACTGCAATGGATCGTGACTATCGGGAAGAATCAGCGAGGACCGACTTCGATCTGCTCACGGGAAACACTGGCGAATCAGCTGCAGGATTCGACGAGGTGAGATCGATAATTGCTGCAACACACGATTCAGGCAAAACCGATCAGGATGTCCCCCCAATAGCAATAATCCGCCCCGGTGGCACAGCCCCGTCAATCTCGGAAGGCGATGCTTTCATCGACCTCAATTTCCGATCAGACCGACAGCGCTCGAAGATCGCATCACTCGCGGGTGCGCGCAATTTCCTCGAATCCGAAGGCGAATCTCGAGGGCGCATATGGGATGGTTCGTGGATCGACCACAACCTCGATCTGGATATATGCGCAATAGCCGAGTACCACCCTGTCTTCGAAAGCGAATACGGTGTGCGCGTGGCGTTTCACACTGAACCACACGCTGCTAACTTCCTCGCCCAGTGGTCCGAAATCATGGATTCTCCAGAATCAGGTAGTGCAGCTGAATACACGCTGGTCGCAGAGAGCGTGAAATCGTCTCACATGGGCTACTTCTTGCGTGGCAGACGAGAATATGCTGTCGAAGGTTCTAACGAAACACGATTCATCACTCCATCCCACGGAGAAGAGGACGGCGTGAAGTCCGACACCGATTTCTACCTTCATCCCGGTATGCGCGCCAAAGAAGTCACCGCCGACGTGCTGAGAGCGATCGAAGCCAATACCTCAAGGCTCATCTGCTGCAATATCGCTGCGCCCGATATGGTCGGGCATCTGCTTCCGAGCCGATACGAAGAAGCGAAAGAAGCCTATCGCGCCGCAGCCGATGCCCTTGCCGAACTCGCGGAGGCCGCCCAAAAGGCAAACTGGCATCTGGTCATCACGGCCGATCACGGCAATATTGAAGACGACACCTCGGCCCACTCCGTCAACGATGTGCTTACAACAATCGTCCAGCCCGGCAACGCCAAAGCGAGACCGGCTTTAGCGGTCTTCCAGGCAAGATTGTTCGATATCGCACCAACTCTGCTCGACCTGCTTGGAGCATCGCCACCCTCCAGAGACCAGCGCAATCCGCCGCTTGCCGACCATTTTGTAGGCAGACCGCTGGTTGCACCTAAGTGATGTGTCAGGGCTCTGTTCTGTAGAAACCTCGGTCAGGATTGGGTGTGGACTCGCAAGTTAGGTGCTACCCCCCACTTGACTGGGTGCTGAAGCGGATTTCAGGAGCGTTGCGCACTACACTCTATGCCCTAAGGGTGAGGGAGGAATCGTCCACGCTGAAACGATTGTATGAAGGTGAAAGGCGCTCTGACACACAAAATCAACCAGCGCTCAACACACCCAATTCAGCCAATCCCACCTTGTCGCAGAAAACCTCCTCTGGCACTCACCAAGCGATTTCACCGCCGTCGATTACAAGCTCGGTGCCTGTGACCCACGCTGCCTCGTCTGAGGCTAGATACAAAATCCCGTAGGCAATATCCAGAGGCAAGCCAAGTCGACCCAACGGAGTCATCGCTAGCCGCGCTTCGCGAATCTCTTTCTGCGAATGAATATCCAGTGTCATTGGCGTGTCGGTAAATCCCGGATGAACGGAATTTACCCGAATGTTGTCGGGAGCGTACTGAACAGCCGCTGCTTTACTGAAGGTACGAGCCGCACCCTTCGAAGCGTGATAGGCAGCACCGGCTGGCGATCCAACGATCCCAAAGATGGACGAAACGTTCACCACCGATCCTCCGCCGTTCTTTCTCATCGCGGGAATAGCCGTCTTTGTGCCAAGCATGATCGCCGTCGAGTTCACGGCGAATACCGTGTCCCAGTTCTCGACGATCGTGTCTTCAACAGTCGCCCTACCCTTCGCGCCCGACATGCCTGCGTTGTTCACTACGATATCGAGTCGGCCCCATTTGGCCATGGTTTCGTCGACAATCTCGATCCATCGACTCTCCTGAGTCACGTCAAACTGCCGATAAATTGCAACTTCACCGTTCATGTTCAGCTCTGCTTCAAGGGCATTGCCCTTGGCATCGTCGATATCGGCGATAACCACCTTCGCTCCCTCTTCAACGAAGAGACGAGAAGTCGCCTCACCAATACCAGACGCTCCACCTGTGACGATGGCCGTTTTTCCTTGAAGTCGATTTCCTGATGGCATTTTCTGTTTTCCTTATTACTTCGTTTGGTCGATTGCCCAATACGAGTCCCTCCTCCCGGGGGAAAAGGCTAGGTTGAGGGTGGAATCGCCAACATTAACGATCTCACCAGAGGTAGTTCTCTCCTTCACCCAGAGCAATGGATTCGCTTATACCTAGATCCTCGGTTCTCACGCAACGTTGTTTTTAAGTGCGCTGGGGTTGATCTCAAGACCCAATCCCGGGCGGTCTTCAAACGGCTTCCACGTTCCATCATCGCCAAACGGCGGAACCTCGGTCCACCACACACCGTTGCTTTGCTCTTCAGCACCGAGCACTTCGACAACTTTCAAGTTCGGAGTCGCCATCGCACAGTGCAGGTGGACTAGTGAAACAGCATGCGGAGCAACTGGCAGATTGAACGCATCGGCCATCGCTGCAACTTTCATCCACTCCGTTATCCCGGTTACCCGATGCACGTCGGGCTGAACAATATCCACTCCGCCGGCAACCAACAGATCCCTGAATCCATACTTCGTGTACTCGTGTTCACCCGTCGCAACAGGAATCGTAGTCGCCTGGGACACCTGAGCCAATCCGGGTATATCGTCAGCAAGCACCGGTTCCTCGAACCACGCCACGTCGAATTGCTCAAATATCTGCGACATCTTGATCGCCTGCTTAGCGTAGTAACCGTTATTGGCATCGACGTAGATTTCAACGTCATCACCAACAGCAGCACGCACAGCAGCAAGCCGTTCGATGTCTTCCCGTTCGGACTGACCAAAGTCCTTGCCGACCTTCATCTTCACTCGTGGGATACCGCGTTCGACATACCCCATCTGTTCGGAAACCAGTTCGTCTTCCGAATAATTCGTCCAGCCACCCGATCCATAAATCGGAACCTTCTGGTGAGCAGGCCCCAGCAGGCGATAGATAGGCTGATCAAGAACTTTACCTTTCAGATCCCACAGAGCAATATCGATCGCCGCAATCGCCTGAAATGCCACACCCTTTCGACCGAATCCTCGAACTCGCCAGTACATGTCCTGCCAGAGCTTCTCGATCATGAACGGGTCTTCGCCGATCAATACCCCGGTGAGGTTGTCTTCAATAACCGCCTGAATTGATCGTTGCCCTGGAGCCATGCCCAGACCAATCGTTCCTTCGTCGGTGTGAATATGAACGAACAACTGACTTCGACCCGTTGCGTTCGGGTCGACCGGTGGAATAGTCGCATCCTGAATCACGAACCCGTCGGGGTCGTGCAGCATAGTGGTTTTGATCTCGGTGATTTTCATTCGAATTCCGCCAGCGGTTAATAACTTGATCAGGCCGACAGATTACCCCTGATGCCTTCGGTTGGGTATAGACATGCATCACGGATTGGTCGGCGACTAAGTTGAATCGGAGATGCGCAACGTACCGAATGGTCGTAGGCTCTTTATCGACAAATCGCTCGACACGATGAAAGTCCGTAAATTCACGATGACCACCTCCAACAAGCAAAGCCCAAAAGCGAAAGCTGGGCGTGTGTTCTACGGGTGGTGGGTAGCACTTGCCGGTGCTGTGAACATGGTCGTCAGCTCGGGTCCAACGTTCCAGGCAGCAAGCACGTTATTCCGTGCCATTGAAGACGAATTCGGCTGGTCGCGAGCACTCGTCACAGGTGTCGCATCGTTCGGTCGTTTCGGCGGAGCAATGCTGGGACCTCTCGAAGGTTGGCTCGTCGATAAGTTCGGAACCGGGAAGATGGTTCTCATAGGTTTCACTCTCGGTGGCCTTGGGATGATCTTCTATTCCCAACTGCAAGGACCAATCCAGTACTACGCCGCCTACTTCATCCTTTCGATTGGATTTTCTCTTGGTGGATTCGTGCCATCGATGTCAGCAGTTAATGCATGGATGCCGCATAGAAGGGCGACCGCAATGGCAATCGTCATTGGCGGCTCAAGTCTTGGCGGCGTGTTCGTTCCAGCAATCGTATGGGGCATCAACACATACGGCTGGCGTGAAACAACTCTTGTGATCGGTGTGCTCACTCTTGCTGCGGGGCCGCCTCTCGCTTTCATTCAGGGTAGACGTGCGCCCGAATACAGCGTCCTGATGACACAGCTTGCGAAAGCCGACAGCCCGGATACACAGCCATTGACGCAGCACGATTTCACCCCGAAAGAGGCACTACGTACACGAGCGTTTTGGTCAATGTCGATCACTCACATGCTCGCCAATCTTTCCGTTGGAGCGATCTCGTCACACATCTACTTCCAACTGACAGATAAAAACGCTGTCAACCTGAGCGATCAGAGTGCGGCGACAATCTTGCCGATCATGGCGTTTGCTTCGTTCGGATTCCAGATGCTGGGTGGTTTGGCCGGCGATCGCTCTAACAAGCGGATCGTGCTTCCAATATTGATCGTCTGTCAGGGGATTTCGTTGCTCGTTCTCGCTCAGGCCGGTAGTTACTGGGCTGCTCTGACGTTCGCTCTCCTCTGGGGATTGGGATTCGGAGGTCGAACACCAATGCTTCATGCTATGCGCGGAGAATACTTCGGAAGAAAGCACTTCGGAATCATTCTTGGGATGGGAGCGTTTCCAATGGCGATAGGAATGATGGCGACGCCATTCATCGTCGGTTGGGTATTCGATAGAACCGGCTCATACGTTGGGCAGCTTTACACTCTCGCCGCTTTTTGTGCGATTGCAGCCGTGACCATCCTACTGGCGACGAAGCCACCCGCGCCGGTGCAGCAGCACTAGTCGACTCGAGTTCTCGCATCTTCCGCGAATCAATCCGCATCAAACAAATCATAGTGCTGTCGGGGAATCGCGAGCCGTCCCTCCGCTGCTTCGGCAGCACCTAATTCCAATTCACGCGAACAATCACTCGGGCTACCCAACCTCCACGGAGCAAAACACTTGCTAAATCTCGATCGAAATCAACCGACAAGTCCGCAGGTAAACCTGCTTCCGCTGATCTCGCCCGCAGTTGGATCGAATCACTGGCATTCGCCGCGGTAGCGGTAATAGTCGTGCTCGCTGTTGCCGTCGTGGCTAATCTTGCGATCGGCCGAGTGATTCACTGGGACATCGTGACCGTTCTCGGTTTCACCGGATTCTTGTTTTTGACAATCGGTCGCAAGTACAAAACCGTTTAATGCTGCGCCCCACGACTTTTACTACCTCTTGATTGCAATATGTTATCCCCGTTAGCCTCATCTCCATAACCGACGAAGACGCGACAGCAATATTCGACAATCTCCTCGATACAAAAATATCCGGCATAGCGCTCACCATCGAGGTAGCAGGGTGACTGACGGGTTCCAGAACAGTCGCTGAAATAGCCGGCACATAGCTCGTACAATTTCCGCACTGGCGATCATCGTTGCGCTCCCCTGCGTGTTCTCGACCGCCGGATACAAGCTACACGTGGTGATTACTGTATCTGGCAGAGTACGTCTGCTGATCGAAATCCTTCTGGCGATAACCGCAATAGTGTCAACGATGATTGTTTGGAGCTGTACTGGTTGCAGTTGTGACGACCGCTATGTTCGTGACCGGGCTACCTAGAGCCAGGTGGTTGTTCTGCAACGATCGACCCAACTGTCTGCGAAACGGACATAGTAAACAGAACCGATGACCAAGCAAAACACGGTATCTGCTAGTAGACTTAGCTGGTTTGAGTTAATTGCAACTCGCCGGGCTGGCGCACAATCCCCCAGTAAGTTCTAAAGAATCCTAATGCGACCAATTGCTGACCTCGCGGCCGATTTGGGCCTCGATCCTTCTGTACTCGAACCTTACGGTCACGACAAAGCCAAGATCCCGCTCGATGCGTTCCCTGATGCTGCCGAAAAGGCTAAGTTGATCGTGGTAACGGCGATCACCCCAACTCCAGCAGGAGAAGGTAAATCAACCACTGCTGTAGGGCTAACTCAAGGTCTCGCCAAAATCGGCAAGAAGCCGGTACTCACCATCAGGCAACCCGCGATGGGTCCCGTATTCGGTCACAAAGGTGGCGGTACGGGTGGTGGCAAATCCACCGTTCAGCCGGCTGTCGACATCAATCTTCATTTCACTGGCGATTTCCACGCCATCGAATCGGCTCACAATCTACTTGCAGCAATGGTCGACAATGCCGTCTACCGAAACGCAATCGATGATTTCGATGCCTCTGGCATCACATGGCGGCGAGTAACCGATGCCGAAGACCGTGCAATGCGCACGATCATGACCGGTGGCGGCGGCAAGCTCAACGGTCCGGTTCGAGAAGCCGGATACGACATCAACGCCGCTTCCGAGATCATGGCCATCTGTGCGCTTACCAGCTCGTATGAAGACCTGCGGCAGCGCATCGATGATATCGTAGTCGGCTGGAAGAACGACGGTAAAACTCCCGTCACGGCGCGCGAAATCAAGGGTACCGGATCGCTGATGGCTCTCCTGCGAGATGCCATCAAGCCGAACCTCGCACAAACAGTCGAAGGTCAGCCAACGATTGTCCACATGGGTCCCTTCGGCAATATCGCCCACGGCTGTTCATCGATCCTCGCCGACAAACTGGCAGTCAACTGTGGTGAGTACGTCATTACAGAAGCTGGATTCGGTGCCGACCTCGGTTTCGAAAAGTTTATGGATATCAAGGTTCGCCAGGGCGGACCAAAGCCCTCTGCCGCGGTAGTCGTTGCGACCATCCGTGGACTCAAATGGCACGGTGGCGTTGCAATGAAAGACATGGCAACCGCCGATCCCGAAGCCGTACGCCGTGGTGCTGAAAATCTCAAAAACGCCTTGCGAATCGTGGGTCTCTATGGTCTTCCCGCGGTCGTGGCGGTCAACCGCTTCCCTACCGACACTCCAGAAGAAGTTGCAATTGTCAAAGAAGTGGCGATGGCAGCTGGCGCAATCGGTGTCGAAGAAGCTAAAGGCTTCGCCGAGGGTGGTGACGGCATGACAGGACTGGCAGCAGCGGTCGTAAAAGCCACCGATCAGCCGTCAGACGTCAAACTCCTCTACGACGACGATGACGACTACTTCGACAAGGTCGAAAACATGGCGAAATCTCTGTATCTCGCTGGCGATGTCAAATGGGGACCAATGACGAAAACCACGGCTCGCCGTTTCGCAGCCAACGGATGGAACTTCCCGGTCTGTATCGCGAAAACTCACCTTTCGATCTCAGCCGACGCCAAGCTGAAGGGTGCTCCCAGTGGACACACACTCCCTATCAGGGAACTGCGCATTCTTGCCGGAGCACGTCAAATCGTGACACTTGCTGGCGATATCATCACGTTGCCGGGTCTTCCGTCCACGCCAAATGGGTGGGACATTGATCTGAACGATGATGGTGAAATCACCGGTATCCTGAGCACGTAATCTCGAAGCTCAACCAGACGAAAACCACAAGAGCAAGAATGACTTCTGAAGCCCGATCGACATTCACCTGCAAAGTTTGCGCCCGAGTTCTGACACCACGGTTCCTGCCGTCGTCAGCACCGAACTGCCCAAGCTGCGGTGCTGACACTGCACCGAATCAGGCTGCTACACATGCTGGACTGACGACGTTTTGCCCCAACTGCCATTCGACCGGCAGCATTTACGACTCTGATACCTGCACAAATTGTGGCGCCGACTGGGGACACTGGTCAGGTAGTGACTCGGTCGAGCAGATCCCCGCATCTTCAGCCCAAAAGGATCGTGTTTTGTACAAGTCCTCTCGCGGACCTGAAGGTGGCACCGTTCCACGCTGGAAAGTCATCTAACCTGGCCCGGTAGCGTCTTAGCAATCTCAGCGCTGATCACGCTCAACTCGGGTATAAATGATACCCAGTATCACATCCGGCCGATTAATCTTATTCGCCATGGCACGTAAACAATCATCTGGGTGCCGCTACAAATATTCAGTCTCATCTAACCCATGCCCAATAAACTTACATACCTTACTTTCGTTCTCGTTCTCACTCTTATCATGTCAGTAGTTGTCGCGTGCGATCGCGAACTCAACGAACCCTCGGGCGGCGAAGTATCGGTCGCTACTACAACTTATCCCCTTACGTACCTAACCGAGAAAATCGGCGGCAATCGTGTAGTGGTAAATCAAGTTGTAAAGCCGGGGATCGAAGCACACGATTTCGAACCAGCACCGTCTGATATCCGAGCGATCACAAACTCCACTCTGTTTATCTACAACCACCCCGCCTTCGAGTCATGGGCGTTGAACGCTGCAACTGCGGCACGCAACGACGGGGCCGAGAGAATTGTGGTCGTTCAAACGATCAATCTCGAATCTTCCGACGAAGATCATGACGAAGATCATGACGAAGATCACGGCCATGATGACGATGCCCACGTCTGGCTGAATCCTCTCAAGGCTCTAGAACAGTCCGAACGAATCCTCTCAGCGCTAATCGAGGTTGATCCCGAAAGCTCGCGAGACTACACACGAAACGCCGCCGCTTTATCGGTTGAACTTCGAGCACTCGATGATCTAATTTCTAGAGAGCTTGCCAACTGCAATCTCGGTAGCGTGGTCGTTTCGCATCTGGCATTCGGACACATAGCGGAGCGATATGGTTTTGAGCAGATCGGACTCGCCGGGCTCTCACCAGAGTTCGAATCCGGTCCATCTCAAATTGCTCAGGTAATAGATCGAATCGACGCACTGGGTATCAAGCACATTCTACGGGAACCAATCGTCAGCGATCGACTCGCCGAGAGTGTTGCCGCGGAAACCGGTGCGACATTACTCACATTGCACCCGCTCGAAGTTCGAACATCAGCAGAAGCTTCCGAGGGACTCGACTACATCGACATCATGAAGTCGAACGCAGCAACCCTTCACACCGCGCTTGGCTGCAACTAACCAGCACCCAGTTCAAACCGCTCAAGCTGGTGCCACGTTCCGCCCCACACAACGCCATCACGTGCCATCAGGTCGATAGCCGAAACCTGCAACTCGTCTCCGAGGTCGACGTTCTCAAGCAGCGGTTCGGTAATTTCTGGCGGAGCAGGAATGACGAGTACGTAACACGAATAACCGAACTCATCGTTCTAGAAATGAGTCGAATCAACCATAACACTTCCTAACGTGGGCTCTTGTCGATTCAGTGCGCCGCACGGTAGTGGACAGCAAGCAGATCTTCGCCGAAGTCGTGAGTATAGTCCCGCAGCACCGAGTGAATGTGATTCGCACCGTTCTGGGTGTTGTCGTATTCGATCAAGAATCGCGGGTGGCGAATAGCATAGTAGTGGCCCTCACCGACCTGAGCCGACCCTGCCCAGGCGAACGTCACGCCGTCGAAGCCAGCAGACTCAATCTCATGCCAGTAGTTGGCAGAAAGATCCTCAGCAGCCCGTGTGACGTAGTGCTTGACCAGTGCCACAAGCTGATCTCTCTGCGAATCACCCAGCAAATCAAATCTAATACCAGTCGGAGCAATGTTCGGATCAGCCGAACGGACGTTGGTTGTCAGGATATCTGCCGGTGCCACCTCATAGACGACCGCCAGTTTCGTCTGATCTCCGCCCATCGACGTCAGCAACGATCGAGCCCAGTCCTGTTCCTCAACAAGGGCTCGCTCGCCCTTGCGATCACCGTGTCGTATCTCAGCCGGATTCGCTCCGAAGAACAGCGGAAGAATTGCCACTTGCTCGCCAGCAATAATGCTGGCGGAAAGACCGATATGGTGACCACCTACCCGGAATCCCCACGGCTCGTCAACGCTACCGGGCGTTCCGAATACACTGAACCAATAGCGATCTATATGCCGCTCCCACTGTGAGTCGCTGTTGGAAATCGTCTCCCACTCACCCAGGATCGTCTCAAGCTCAATGATCCGGTGCGCTGTCGCCCTACCCCGTTCGCTGTATCCGGTCTCCATCATCGAGAATGCCGCTTTGCGCTGAGTATCGTTCATCGCACGCAAACGAAGACCCTCCCGTTCGATCGGCGTGTATGCCCACACATAGCGCTCATCTCCGGCGAAATCGAAGGTAGCCGTTCGACGTTGCGAGTCATCCAACGAGTTCAGGAAATCGTTCGCAGCTGCGGTCATACGCTTTACTGCATCAGATGCTGTAGAAGTTATCGCCAAAGAGGTCACAGGTATTTCTTTTCAGGTAAAAATGGGGAATGCACACTATAGGCCCAACGGCGATCCCAAAGTAAACATCCATCGGGCAATTAGCACCGATCAGGTCTAATCAGACTTCCCGACCGTAGCAAAGCGGAGTGGGGGACCTCCTCGGATTCAAATACCAGTCACTACCAGCAACGCTTCAACCTGATTCAGCAGCAATGGAGAAACGACCGAGATCCTTCGGTTCCGCTTTGGAAATCAAAACGAAACCTTAGCGATACCAAAACAATCAACTACCCCAGATCCCAAACAGACGTTCGCAGGTACCACCGAGTATCTGATCCGAAAGACCAGGTCCAATCGCCGGCTCTATCCGATCAGCGATCTCCCACCCCTTGTCGTACCCCGCCTGTTCGACGATGAACGGGAAGTCGGTCCCCCACATTAGACGATCTGCCGAATACGCCTCGATCAACCTGTGAACCCAGTCGAACATGTCTACATATGGGAATTCCTCATGCGAAGCGCGCGGAAATTCCGAAAGCTTCACGTTGAGCCGCGGATATCTCGACATTTCAACGAGTCGTTCGAAAGTCGGAACGGTCGAGCCATCCCTCGAAGGCACACAATGCCCAAAGTGATCAATAATCGCGTCAGTGTCCGGATAAACGGCTGCCAGCGTCTCGATTTCCTCGAAATTGTGCGGACTTACCAGGAATCCAACTGGGATACCCAATTCACCAGCTCGCTTGTAGAGCGCCCGGCCGACATCGCCGTTCATCAGTTCGCCCTCTCGCCAGAGCGCCGGGTTGAAACGCACACCGCGATAACCACGCCCCACTAGTTCATCCAACATGCCAACTGGATCGGGCGTCTGTGGATCGACAAGACACATGCCGACAAAACGGTCTGGCCATTTAGAGAGCGTATCGTCGACATACGCATGATCGAAACCGTGAACGATCGGCTGCACGATCAACGATCCCGCAACGTCTGACCGATCCATCAGATTCAGCAGGAACTCCGCATCACCTCGAGCACCAGGATCGCCCTGTCCGACTCGGTATGGATAAACGTCGGGATCGTGCGCCCAAACGTGCAAATGAGAATCAATCTTTTTCATGTCGTTAGCCCGAACGCCGCCCCAGCCAGAATCCCAAAATCACGCAGCAAACCGTCAACCGCAGAAGCTTACGTGATCTCGGTCGCCTCAGAAAGCCCACCGCACCTGCGCAAGATTCAAGCCCATCCGTCTGATAAATATCAGAAAACGTCTTGATTCGTCACACACCAGTGGTACATTCCCTGCCAGTCCGACACTCATCATCAATCTAAATCTCTCGCAACAGACAATCTCAAGAGCGATCCCGACAATTCGCAGCCCAAAAAGAAATACCCTCCATGATCAAGCTCAGCCTTCAATCTCTTTCGTACCGTGACACGTTCAATGCCGGGAAGATCAATCTTCTCGGAATCATCGATAAAGCCGCTGAGTACCAGATGGACGGCGTCGATCTGCACTTCACCCACTTCGCCTCCACCGATGACGATTACCTCGAAGAAGTGAAGCAAGCATGTCTCAAACGCGGGCTCCACATGTGCTACATCGGTGTTTCGAACAACTTTGGCAAGACCGGCGACGAACTGCGCGAGCAGATCGATCTTATGAAGAAGTGGATCGATGTCGCCAGTAAGATGGGCATCCCAATGATCCGGGCGTTTGGTTCGTGGCTCTCGGAAGGGGAAACCGAAGAAGAAGCGTGGCCTCGACTCGTAGCATCGACCAAAGAAGTCGCAGAGTACGGTCAGTCCAAGGGCGTCGTCGTTGGGCTTCACAATCACAACCACGGCTGTATCCCGGCTACTGGCGACCAGGTCATCCGCCTGCTCGATGATGTCGACAATCCCTACTACTCACACATTCTCGACACCGGACAGTACCGCGGTTCGCCGGGCGCATCATTCGGAGAGCGAGGACAGGAAGACCCACAGTGGAATTTCTATGGATCAATTGAAACTTCGGCACCTAGGGCCGTTCATGTCCGTGCAAAGATCTACCGGATCGCCAGCGGCAAAGAGGCATGGCTCGATTACGAACGAATCATGCCGATCATAAAAACCGTCGGCTACAACGGCTGGATGTCGATCGTTTTCGAAGGTCAGGACGAACTCGACGAACCGGCTGCTGTACCACTCGCAAACGCCTACATGCGATCGATGCTCGCCAAGCACGAGATGTAGCCAACCGGCGATTTACCTTGAACCCGATATATCTTCAGGCACTCTCTTTCCACGATATCTACGGCAACAGCGATGACTGCATTCATGCGGCAGCCGATCTGGCAGCCGAGTTGGGTATCGCCGGTATCGATATCGAGGATCGGCTATTAGCCAGCTTCGAACCCGATTACCTTCACCAGTTGGCGCACCAGATCGAAGGCAAGGGTGTCCAAATTGGATACTGCGGTCTGATCGTCCAGTTCACCGAGCCGGTCTCATCGATTCCAGATGAGATCGATCGTGCAAAAGCCCTGATCGACGCCATGCCCGATCTCGGTGTCGACGCTATTCGAATCCCGGGCAATGGCGTAGTCGATGATCAAACGCTCGAATTCACCTTCGATGCCGTAAAGGCGAAGCTGCTAACGATTTGCGAATACGCTGCCGATGCTGGTATAAACGTCTACCTGCACAATCACAACCACGGTTCGACTCCATCGACCGGAGCACAGGTGCTCAAAATGCTGGATGAAATCGACAATCCTGCACTTTCGTACGTCGTCGATACCGGTCAATTCCAGGGTTCGCCCGGTGCGGGTGGTTTCGGCTCACCCGACAACGGTGCTCAACCTGAACTATATGAGTCGATCGAAATGGTCGTTCCACGGGCGTCGATGTCTCGTACAAAATTCTATTTTGCCAATAATGGCGATGAGCAATGGCTCGACTATCCCCGTATAGTTCGTATCTTCAAAAAGGCAAACTTCACCGGCCCACTGTCGATCGTCTATGAACCAAGGGGAAAGCTTCTCTCAAAAGACGCTCTTCCAAAAGCCGTAAAATATCTCACCGAACTAATGCAAAAAGACTTATACACATTGCGTTGACCTCGAACAATCGAACCTCAACCAACTGTCCTAAAAAAATAAAACAAAAGGAAAAAATATGGGTACGTTTTACGACACCTCGATTGTCCCCAATCATCTCAAGCGCAAATTTGACGTCTACGACCGCATCAACGAACTCAACATCGATCTGGGGTCGTTCGAAACCGATGTCACCAGTCTGAAAGGTGCAGGCATCAGTGGAATTGTCTTCCACGAATCCGGGCTCGCCTACCTATCAGGACATGGATACGGACCTGGTCAGATGTATGATGATCCTGATCGCATCAAAGAGGGACAGAATGCCGCAGAGTGGATCGCCAATTCGATGATCAAGCGATTGCACTGGGGGCTAACCTGTGGCGGCGAAGGTGGCGACTTGAACGACGTTATTTACACTGTGAAGGCGTTGGGCATGGTCGTTTCGACTGATGTCGCGTTCAACGGTGGACCCGCAGTCATGAACGGATTTTCCGAGCGATGGCAATCGGTTTTCGGCGGCGGCAAGGGCGAATTTGCCGTCGATGGAGAGGACGAGAGTTACGCAGGAGTCCATGCCAGGAGCGCGATTGGCGGCTTTACCGGTCGCTTCTCTATCGAGCCCGAAATCATCGTCGCAATTCCACCCGAACTGGCGAAGGCGATCATTCAAAACCGAGGATGGATATTCCCACTCCCACCGGCGATGCTCGAAAAGGTCACTGCCAACCGTAGCTAACATCCGCGCACAAAAGAAAATACTCCGCGCTATCTCGGGGTCTTTTCTTTTCTCGGAGCGAATTCGGGGATCAGAACCCATCTGGGAAGTTGAGAAACCTAGGCTGCGGTACGCATCAGCGTTCGGCGATCTTCGACGCTGCAGGGATGCTCACCAAATTCCGACCACTGGCGTTGTACGCCCGGTTCGGTTCAGATCAGACCTCGAACAGCCGAATTAACCGTTGCTCGGATGTGTGCAGGGTTCGCAAGGGATGCCCTTGTGACGATCGACCACTTCTCCGAACCATAAACCCAGAGCGCTTTGAAAGCCCGAGGATTCAGTGCAGGTGTGTGTGTCATGATTCCGGTGGCCGCGAGTTTGCGGATATTGCGCGTGTAACGTTCAATCCCTAGAGTTCACCACCCCAGTCGAATTCGATTATCGCAAGATCAACCTTCGACATCGCGGTCATAGCAACCATCGACTGTTGGTTCTCGACGGCACCCGCGATCATCACACTATCCGTCGGATCGAATCACCTTTGCAGTTCATGATCGAACTCAAAATCACCATAAACGGCGATCGTACCCGGTGCATCAATTTCAGGCCGATTGTTATTGCGCCTTGCAATAGGCTGCTGCATAACTCGAGTCGGTTGCTGACGAGCAGGACTCTTCGTTGCGATAGTTCGCGCCGTTGGAGCACGTCTGATCACACTCCAGACAACTCGTCTTTTTCCATCACTCGGGAATCGAAGGATCTTCGACATTTCCCCTCCAAAGGTTCGACTTCCTCATATAACTCTGACGGTTGGTAGCCACATCCAAGTCGCTCCAGTCCGCGAACGTGGTTAGGGAAATAAAGGATCGGCGATTACAAAAATCCCATATCCAATTCCGCAATTCGTTCGAGAAATACGCGATTTCGGCCGCCTGAGATCGCTTCAACTGATTCGCGGCCCTCCGAAACCACCCGCCCGAGTAGCTGAGGATTTGGTTAATTCGAGTTCTGGAAACGAAGCAACACCGAACACTTCTGTTCAAGGGCATCGTCTTAAAAAACTCTAGAATTACCGAGCATGAGTTTCGAGTTGATTGAATTACAGTTGAAACCCTTATGAAAATTCTTGTATCCGGAGGCTCCGGGATGGTCGGCGGTGAACTCATCAACGCCCTTACCTACGCCGAGCATCAGGTAGTTCAACTTGTTCGGCGTGCTCCGAACCCGGAAGCTCGGATCTCCGAAGCACGATGGGATCCAGAATATGGTGCGTTCGACTCAGCCTTGCTTGGGCATATCGATGCCGCAATTCATCTCGGCGGAGTATCGATCGCCAGTGGCCGGTGGAATGCTGAACGCAAACTGCTCATTCGCGAAAGTCGGGTTCGGTCAACCCATCTCCTATCGCAGGCACTCGCAGGTCTGCCATCACCTCCGAAAGTGCTCATAGTCGCTTCGGCAGTTGGCTACTACGGTGATCGTGGCGAAGAATCTCTTACCGAGCAATCAACCGCCGGGGAAGGGTTTCTCGCTGATACCGCCATTCGTTGGGAAGCAGCAGCCGACCCAGCGAAAGAAGCCAGCATTCGAGTGGTAAACGCACGATTCGGACTCATCATGTCTCGTTACAGTGGGCTACTTAGCCGTATTCGTGTGCCCTTCCAAACTGCCCTCGGCGGCAAACTCGGCAACGGTCGCCAGTGGTGGCCATGGATATCACTACCCGACGTCATCAACGGACTGTCGTTCTTGATTAGTAGAGAAGACATTTCAGGACCGGTAAATTTCACAGCACCAACACCGGTCCGCAACGAAGAGTTCACAAAGTTGATGTCGAGCACGCTTTCTCGGCCCGCATGGCTCAACGTGCCAGCGCCAATCGTCAAACTGGTGTTCGGCGAAATGGGTGAGGAAATGATGCTTGCAAGTCATCGCGCATTCCCTGAAGTATTGCGATCAGCCGGTTTCGAGTGGCGATACGACAATCTCGGCGAAGTCCTTCACCAGGAACTGGTTGGTGCACGATCCGACCGCCGGGGTAACATTTCCTAGCGTTGAACTCAGTATTGGGTTGAGAGAACAGTCGAACTAGGCATCGGCCATCATTTGCCGGAGCACATAAGGCAGAAGACCACCGTTGCGGTAGTACTCGTTCTCAATAGCGGTATCGATTCGCACAAGCGTCTCGAACTCAGTAACGTCGCCATCGTCCGAAGTCGCTGTGACAGTCACAGTCGAACCTGGCTCAACCGAGTTGCCAACACCCGGAATATCGTACGTCTCGGTCCCGTTGAGTCCCAGCGACTCTGCCGTATCACCGTTCGTGAATACTAACGGCAGCACACCCATACCAATCAGGTTTGAGCGATGAATCCGCTCGAGACTCTCGGCAATCACGACTCGAACACCGAGCAACATCGGCCCTTTCGCCGCCCAGTCTCGGGAGCTGCCAGTTCCATACTCTTTACCCGCAAGCACGATCAACGGAACGCCCTCCGCTTTGTACTTCTCAGAAGCTTCGTAGATTCGCATCTGTTCACCGTTGGGCTGGTGGATAGTCCAGTCCCCTTCCATGCCCGGAGTTAGTTTGTTGCGCAGCCTGATGTTTCCGAAAGTACCTCGAACCATCACATCGTGATTACCTCGACGCGATCCGTATGAGTTGAACTCTCGGCGTGGGACATCGCTTCCGACGAGGAACTGCCCTGCCGGTGCGCTCGGTGGAATCGCACCTGCAGGAGAAATGTGGTCGGTCGTAACCGAGTCCCCAAATCCCACAAGTACACGTGCGCCCATCACCTCAGATCGAACCGCAGGTTCGTCGCCGAAATCTTCGAAATAAGGTGGCTCCTGAATGTAGCTCGATTCTCGATCCCACTTGAAATTCAATCCTTCAGGTACAGGTAAATCCTGCCATTCAGCCGAACCTGAGAACACTTCTCCGTACTGCTCGTTGAACATGTCGGCTGTCAGGGAGTTAGCGATGGTGTCGGCAATGTCCGACTGCGAAGGCCAGATATCTTTGAGATAAATGTCCACACCCTGCTCGTCTTGCCCAAGCGGTTCACGCACGAGGTCAGTGTCGACCTTTCCAACCAACGAGTAAGCCACCACCAGCACCGGAGACGCTAGATAGTTCGCCTTCACCTGAGGATGCACTCGCCCCTCGAAGTTCCTGTTTCCACTCACTACAGCGGCTGCCGTCAGTTCATGGTCGTTCACTGCATCGGACACCGCCTGTGGAAGTGGACCCGAGTTGCCGATACACGTCGTGCAGCCGTACCCGACCGTGTTGAAACCAAGAGCGTCTAGATCTTCGTCGAGACCGGCAGCTTCGAGATATCGAGTCACCACTGTCGATCCGGGAGCCAGACTCGTTT
Source organism: uncultured Dehalococcoidia bacterium (assembly GCA_913052475.1). Taxonomy (GTDB): domain Bacteria; phylum Chloroflexota; class Dehalococcoidia; order Lucifugimonadales; family Lucifugimonadaceae; genus Lucifugimonas. Next base: position 237 of record CAJXEJ010000025.1, on the reverse strand, counting down.
TCACCCACGGTTTTCGTGAGAGTCCACGTTTTCGGGCGTTGCGCGCCAGCAATCCTGCACCAACCATCACTGATGGGTTCGACGTGTTGGTACAGCTGGTTATTGCGGCGATAACCACCGAACCATCGCCAACCGCACCATGCGCTCCATCGACGCCAACATCATGCTTTTCGGTCGTTGCGTCAGCAAATGAGGAATTAAAGTTTGCGCCAACTTCGTCGAGGGCGAGCCGATCCT
>CAJXEJ010000024.1 GCA_913052475.1 uncultured Dehalococcoidia bacterium | reverse complement strand
GGTCAAAATCGGACTCTTGAGTCCGCAGACTGGTCCGCTTGCTGTATATGCCTCAGGATTCGAGGACGCGGCCGCGGTTGCGATCTCGGAACTGAACGCTTCCCAGGACGACTACGTTTATGAACTGGTCGTTGCCGACTCAGCCTGTGATGGTACTGCTGCGGCAACCGCGACACAGTCACTCGTTGATTCTGGCGTGAGCGTTATCGCAGGTGCCGCCTGCTCAGGTGCGACCCTCGGCTCTATCGCCGTTGCCGCCCCGGCTGGCGTACCGATGGTGTCTTATGCAAGCACTTCGCCGGCAGTAACCGGAGCAGACGACGACGGTTACCTGTTCCGAGTCGTACCGAGTGATGCGCAGCAGGCTGTTGCTCTATCGCAGGTGGTCGACAGCGCAGGCGTAAGCAGTCCTGCAGTTCTCTACATGACCAACGACTACGGTGCAGGTCTGGCAGATAATTTCGCCAGCAGCACTTCGCAGTCAGTTTGTACACAGGTTGGTTATGACCCGACCGAAGGTTCATACGATGCTGCGACACTGGCTCAGTCAGTTGTTGACGGTGGTTGTGACTCAGTAGTCCTGATGTCGTACGCAACAGATGGTGCTGCGATAATGGAAGCACTGGCAGCCCAGGGCTTCTCGGGTACCTCGTTCGGAGCTGACGGTCTTGCCGACTCGAACTTCCAGAATTCGTTTACTGACGTTTCTGCTCTCAACGGTCTGATCGCCACGAGGCCTCGCCCAGGTGCGGCTTCTGATGCGAAGTCAGCATTTGAGAGTGCGTATTCGGCAGCCGGTGGAGATACCGAAGGAATCTACACGCACGAGGCTTTCGATGCAGTAAACATCGCAGCTGCAGCCATTGCAGCAGCAAACGGTGGCGACCTACGTACCGCACTCTCGAGTGTTGGTGACAACTACGACGGAGCCAGTGGATCGCACACGTTCGACTCGAACGGTGATGTTCTTGGTACCGGTTATGAAGTCTGTGAATTCGCCGTTGCCGGTGGTTCCGCCGACTTCGACTGCCCGATGATCTGGACCGCCGACGGCGGACTAACGGGCGAGGCTGTTGGTCAATCAAGCGCCGTGTCGGTCAAAATCGGACTCTTGAGTCCGCAGACTGGTCCGCTTGCTGTATATGCCTCAGGATTCGAGGACGCGGCCGCGGTTGCGATCTCGGAACTGAACGCTTCCCAGGACGACTACGTTTATGAACTGGTCGTTGCCGACTCAGCCTGTGATGGTACTGCTGCGGCAACCGCGACACAGTCACTCGTTGATTCTGGCGTGAGCGTTATCGCAGGTGCCGCCTGCTCAGGTGCGACCCTCGGCTCTATCGCCGTTGCCGCCCCGGCTGGCGTACCGATGGTGTCTTATGCAAGCACTTCGCCGGCAGTAACCGGAGCAGACGACGACGGTTACCTGTTCCGAGTCGTACCGAGTGATGCGCAGCAGGCTGTTGCTCTATCGCAGGTGGTCGACAGCGCAGGCGTAAGCAGTCCTGCAGTTCTCTACATGACCAACGACTACGGTGCAGGTCTGGCAGATAATTTCGCCAGCAGCACTTCGCAGTCAGTTTGTACACAGGTTGGTTATGACCCGACCGAAGGTTCATACGATGCTGCGACACTGGCTCAGTCAGTTGTTGACGGTGGTTGTGACTCAGTAGTCCTGATGTCGTACGCAACAGATGGTGCTGCGATAATGGAAGCACTGGCAGCCCAGGGCTTCTCGGGTACCTCGTTCGGAGCTGACGGTCTTGCCGACTCGAACTTCCAGAATTCGTTTACTGACGTTTCTGCTCTCAACGGTCTGATCGCCACGAGGCCTCGCCCAGGTGCGGCTTCTGATGCGAAGTCAGCATTTGAGAGTGCGTATTCGGCAGCCGGTGGAGATACCGAAGGAATCTACACGCACGAGGCTTTCGATGCAGTAAACATCGCAGCTGCAGCCATTGCAGCAGCAAACGGTGGCGACCTACGTACCGCACTCTCGAGTGTTGGTGACAACTACGACGGAGCCAGTGGATCGCACACGTTCGACTCGAACGGTGATGTTCTTGGTACCGGTTATGAAGTCTGTGAATTCGCCGTTGCCGGTGGTTCCGCCGACTTCGACTGTCCGCGGATCTGGACCGCCGACGGCGGACTAACGAACTAGTAAAACTTCGAAGCACGGCGCGCAGTGGGATTTATCCTGCTGCGCGCCGCTTAAGTTGATATAGGCCGGAATGCACACTCTTTCAGCAACGATTAGTCGACCGGACGGGCTGCCTGTTGACTGAAATGTGGCAACGGTGGAAAGTAATTCCCTTCTGGCAACGGCAACTGGCGCTCGGTGCGCTTCTGCTTTTAGATGCGTTCGCAGGTATGACCTACGGTGCTAGTGTCGTGGTGTGGGTGGGATTCCGTACAGGCGACCTGAAGTGGATGTTGCTGGTCACGGAAATGTTGGCCGGTGGGCTTGCTCTTGTTCATCTACTGCTGAATCAGGCGAAATTCAGATGGAAAACTACGGCGACCATCTCCACGCCCGTCATCGTTGCGGTCCTCGGGTTTGTAATTCTTGAAATAGCGTTGTCGGGATTGGGCCGGTCGGCAACGTTGAACTTCAACCTGGCGTCCATCGGTCTCAGCGGGTTGTACTGGGCTGCGGCATATTTGAGCGTGGCGGTCGGTCTCACTCTCACCTACAAAGTCCAGAGATTCGGGAACTTTGCCCAGGCTGAGATGATGCTGGTAGGGGCGTATATCGCCCTAACACTGATGTGGTCGGACCGATTTTTCTCAATCGCCGACTCGCCCAAAGATGATCACCTCAACTGGCAGTTGCTGATTTGGGCTGCGATTGCAGCATTCGTTCTCACCGGACTAATCGGCCTCATTGCCGACAAGCTCATCTACACACGCCTTCGAAGAAAAATGGCGTCGCCCCAGGTGATGATGATTGCGTCGCTCGGTGTCGCAATGATTATCCGAGCACTTCTATATATGCGGTTCTCTGCTCGAACATTCAGGTTTGTGCCGGATCGCGATTGGAAGCTTGCAACATCCCGTTTCGAAATCCCCACTGAACGACTCCAACTCCATCTGGGTGATCGTGTTGAACAACCGCTGATGCAGTTGGCGGAAAACGTAAATCCTTACGGATTTGGCTACACTAAATCGGCACTGGTTGTCGGAGTATTTGCCGCAGTTGTGTTGCTACTGCTATTACTGCACCGAACTCGTCTGGGCAGGCAGATGCGGGCGGTTGCCGACAATCCAGATCTTGCCGCTACTGCCGGAATTCATGTCGAGCGGGTACACGGCACAAGCGCCTTTCTTTCTGCCGGAATTTCAGGCTTCGGAGGTGCGCTTCTTGCCGCCGTCTTGCCGATCAATCCGGAGCTAGGTATTTCTCTACTGCTCCCTGCCTTTGCAGTAATTGTTCTTGGTACGATCGGATCGATTCCAGGCGTGATAATGGGTGCCTTTATCGTTGGTGCTGTTCGGGCATTTTCAGATCCTTTGCTGGTTGGTGCGGGTAATGCCCTCGATCGCCCTACTGCATCTGGTTTTTCTGAGGTAATGCCTTTCATTTTCCTGATCGGGGTGCTTCTGCTTACCCCGAGAGGCATCGGGAGTGCGATTCAGCGCTGGAACATTGAGCGCGACCGAAAACGACGTCTTGTTGATACCGGCGAAGCGCGCACACCAATTCGAGATTCCTTTGATCCTTCTGGACAGCGAGTAATTACGAACCTGAACTGGTGGGGGCAGTTGCTGGAACAGAGTTCCCGTGCGCTCGAGCCAGTCAGAGCGGTGATTTCATCTGGCATCGCTAAATATCTGACGGAATACCGCGGACGAATCGCTTTAGCTAAAGACTCAGTGTTCGGATTTTCCGGAGGCGTTACTACCGATCTTCGCGACCGGTCGGCGAAATTCTTAAAGATTGACAGAGAAACCTCCAGAGGATCGTGGATAGCCTTCGGGATTTTCCTCGTAATCTTGATCGCCATCGTATGGATGTTGCCGAGTGTCAGCACCCTGACTAAGACGATGCAGATAGCGCGAATTGTCGCTCTGGTGAGCATATTCGGTTTGATGAGTTTCTCGCTGAATTTGCATACCGGTCTTACCGGTATGACCAATTTTGGAGTCATCTTTTTCGTTGGTATCGGAGCGATCGCGGTCGGCATACTCACAGCACCGGTCGAAACGAACGGATATGGATGGGCGCCATGGCAGGCGACAATCGTGGCGGTATCTATATCGGCCATCGTCGGCTGGTTGCTCGTCTACCCGACCAGTAAGTTGCGAATAGACTATTTTGCGATCGTCACTATCTCGCTCGGAGAAATGCTTAGAATCGCGCTACAGGCCGAACCAATTCTGCGGGCCGGTACTGTCACGTCGGCAATCGGGATATCGCACTACTCCCGCCCTCTGCTTGGGTGGTGGGAGTCTGGTCCTGCAGAAACCGCAGGTAACGTCCTCGGGCTGGATGGTCCGGCACCTTACCTGGTATTTCTCGCGATATTGAGCGTGATCGTGTTGCTGGCTGTCTGGTATTTCCTCGACACCGTTTTATCGTCACCGTGGGGACGAATCCTACGCTCGATCAGGGAAGATGAAGAGGTTAGCCAACACCACGGGCACAGCATTCTCACTCACAAAGCATTGAGTCTCGCTCTGGGCGCCGCAATTGCGGCTCTTGCGGGTGCACTGTGGGCGTGGCTGAACACAAGTATCTTCCCCGATTTCATGAATCCGGTTCGCTCGACGTTCCTAGTTTGGGCTGCATTTATCGTCGGTGGTAAAGCCAACAACCGTGGCATGGTTATCGGTGCGTTCCTGATCGTTATCGTTGAATTCGTATTCAATGTGATGGTTGTTTCACGGGGTGACGCGGATCTAGCGTTCCACAACCTGGTATCTGATATCGATCGAGCGTTCGAATGGTTGCTCGTCGACATTGGAGGGCTTATCTGGTCAGACCTTTCCATCAGCCAGGTGTTCCAGCGTGGTGAGATCACTGTGCAATTGACGTACCTAAAACTGGCGTTGATCGGTGTGGTGATCGTTAGCGCACTACTCATGTCTGCCAAAGGTCTTCTTCCTGAAATACCTGGTCGCCCGAAACGCCCGGACGCAATAGATGAGATTCCTCAAGATTCGACTCCACCGGTAGAGACGCCTCCGTCAGTTGAGAAAGGTGTTACGACGTGACATCACCAGCACTTCAAGTATCAGAACTGACGAAAGATTTCGGTGGTCTCAGAGCAGTCGATGGGATTTCATTCAGTGTCGGCGCAGGCGAGTTCGTCGGACTAATCGGCCCCAACGGTTGCGGGAAGTCGACGACCTTTAATTGCATATCCGGATTGCTTGAATCAACGTCCGGTTCCGTGGAGGTGTTTGGGCAGGACGTTACTGACAGTAGGGCGGACCAGATTCAGGCGTTTGGTCTGACAAGGACTTTCCAGCACACTCGGCTCTGGCGGGAAATGACGGTGATCGAGAATCTTCTGGTGCCGCCAAGAGACCAGTTCGCACCCAACTTGATTATTTCGTTGTTGCGACCGAGTACCCGAAAAGCCGAGAAACAGCGATTGATAAACGCTTACGAAGTGCTAGAGATGCTTGAGATTGAGCATATGGCGCACAATCTCGCCAGTGAGCTCTCGGGTGGTCAGAGCAAACTTGTCGATATCGGACGAGCGTTAATGAGTTCACCACGGGTACTACTGCTCGATGAACCAGTCGCTGGAGTTGCCGGACCGCTGGCTGAAAAAATTTTCCAGAACCTCCGAACCCTCACCTCGGAACGGAATATCGGCATGCTCGTCATCGAGCACAACATGGATTTCATTCTTCGCACCGGTGTCGACAGAATTATTGTGGTCGATGTAGGTCGAATTCTTATGGAAGGCAACCCCGACGAAGTCAGGCAGAATCAAGATGTGATCGAAGCCTATCTAGGTGATACATGACAGAGGCAACATCAAAAACCGCACTCGATGTAACAGCTCTTGAGGGTGGATATGGTTCAGTCCAGATTCTGAACGGCATTGACCTGCACGTCGATGAAGGCGAGTTCGTCACGATTATTGGACCCAACGGCTGCGGCAAATCAACGTTTATCAAGGCAGTGTTCGGCCTCGCGTCGCATTACGGCGGGACTGTGAAGTACGACGGTGAAAACGTATCAGGATGGCGGACTGACAAACTTGCCAGTCGCGGAATCGGGTATGTGCCGCAGGTGGACAACGTGTTCCCCACCCTCACTGTTCGAGAAAACATGGAAATGGGTGGGATCAAATTCGGCAGTAGGGTGCTCGCCGATTGCATCGGACGGGTCTGCTGGACGTTCCCCGATCTGGAGCCTCGGATGGGCGATCTCGCAGCGTCACTATCCGGTGGTGAACGTCAGATGCTGGCGATTTCGCGGGCACTCATATCGAATCCAAAGTTCCTGATGCTCGATGAGCCAACTGCCGCCCTGTCACCGCTGTACCAGCAGCAAATCATGAGCTGCATAGACGGACTCCGGAACGAAGGAGTCACACTGCTACTCGTCGAACAGAACGCCAGGTTGTCGCTCGCTCGTTCCGATCGTGGCTATATTTTTGCCGGTGGCAAGGTGGTTCATACGGGTTCTGCGCAAGAACTACTGGACGACGATGGCATCGGAGCCTACTTCCTGGGTCTTCAGGAAGACTGATTCGATTTAGCTAGTACGGCTCGGATCAAATCCGTGCGCACCACAAACGGAAGACAGCGTGAATCCCACCATCAGATCAATCGATCGATGAAAGCGTACGAATGGGCATTGTAGTCCTTATTTCGGTGATGTTTGGCAGTTCATTTTTCTTCATCGGGGTTGCCGTAAAAGAGTTGCCAGCGCATTCGGCTACGACGTAACCGCGGATTTCGTCGGTCGGTTGTGATTCACGACCGCATTCGGGACAGGTCTGAAATTCGGGAGATTTCATTGAATTAGATCGATGCTGAGGGTCAACTTTTACAGGTTTACATAGTCCAATCGGAGTGCAGATCGGCGCGCACCGCGTCCATGTCGAGATCGATCCCGAGACCGGGCTTGCCGTTGAGTACCAGCTTGTTGCCTTGCCAGTTGAACGGTTCGGTCATATATCGGTCGTAACTCGGCTTGAAATCGAGGGCATGTTCCAGGCGATAGAAATTCGGAGTGCTGATTGAAACGTGAGCACCTCCGAGAATCTGACCCGGCCCCTGAGCGTTGTGAGGGCTGATCGGGATGTAGTATGTTTCTGCCATCGTGGCGATCTTCTTCAGCTCGGAAATTCCACCAGTCCAGGTGACGTCGGGCATGATGAAGTCAGTCAGACCCTCGTGCAAGATCTGCGAGTAGTCCCAGCGTGTGAAAAGCCGTTCACCAAGGCACATTGGTGCTCGCATTTGTTGCCGAACTGACCGTAATGCTTCGATGCCTTCCGGGGGCAAAGGCTCTTCGAACCAGTCGATCTTCGACTCGTTGTAAAGCCGATTCGCCAGCCGTACCGCCGTCTTAACGTTGTAATGCCCGTGGGCGTCGATTAGCACTTCAACATCGGGACCAACCGCATCGCGAACCGCTGCGGTGATGTCGCAACCAAGGTTTTCACCAGCGGCGGATATTTGGCCGTCCTGATACATCGTGTGGAACGGCTGCATTTCGAGGAACGGGTCCATTTTCATGGCGTCGTGTCCTTCGGCGACCACATTTTTCGCCGCCTTGTGATAGTCCTCTGGTGTCGAGCAACCGCCGAACCATGCGTTGGCGTACATGCGAATATCGTCACGCATCTTGCCGCCGAGTAGATCGTAGACGGGTCGCCCCGTCGCCTTGCCTTTGATGTCCCACAAAGCGATATCTATACCGCTAATGATCGTTGTCGGGAAACCACGCGAACCCATGTACGTATAGCGACGGAACAGTTTGTGCCAGAGTCGTTCGATATCGGCAGGATCTTCGCCGATCAGTGCTTCTCGAACCGCTCGTACGCCTGCGCCCGTCAGCAGTGATCCGTGCCGGGGTGTGCTGGACGACTCGCCCCAACCGGTAATACCTTCATCGGTTTCGATCGTCACGAATGTCCATTGCCACTCACCCTGATAGTCCTTCAGACCTCCAAGATCCGGCACGACAACCCATGCTTCAACGTTTGTGATTTTCATTTTGGTACTCCAGAGTTTTCCTTGGTGATTACTGTTGGTGATTAATGCGGTATTGGTGTTTTATCGACCATCAAGTTCGAGCACGATCGGCTTGTCGACCATCGGTGGGAACACCTTGTTTTCTGTGTACGGGTTTGCGTCGGCAACGTCCTCGTCGAGTTCGTATCCGATACCGGGTTCGGTCGGCGGAATGATGTATCCGTCCTGCCACTGGATTGGATTCTTTAGCACCTCGGAGTAAAAGCCATCGAACGTCTGAATGCTTTCCTGAATGAGGAAGTTTGGGCTACACGTGGCGATTTGAATGTTGGCAGCCGCTTCGATGGGTCCGGTGTAGAGATGGGGAGCCATCTGGGCGTAGTGCGCTTCCGCCATACCGGCGATCTTCTTCGCTTCGAGGATTCCTCCGACTCTTGCGAGTGCCGGTTGGAGGATCGAAGCTGCTTGCCGATCGAGGAGGTTGGCGAACTCGTACTTGCTCACCAATCTTTCGCCGGTGGCGACGGGAATACTCGTCGAATGGGCAACCCTTGCCATCTCTTTTTCGTTTTCTGGTGGTACCGGTTCTTCCAGCCATAGGGGATCGAATTTTTCCAAACGTTTGGCGAGTCGAATCGCAGAGGAGGTCGTCATTTCTCCGTGCGTTTTGACTAACAGATCTGCCTTGCTGCCTGCCATTTCGCGAATATTTTTTGTAACAAGCTCTGCGTTGTCTAGCGTAGCGAGCGAAAGTTGCCTCGGATCGAAAGATCCCATTGGCATGACGGGATCAAACCCGATCGCTGTAAATCCAAGATTGATGTAGTGCTCCGCACGTTTTGGGGCTATATCAGGATCGTTGTGGACGCTGCGAAGGGCGTTCGTCGATGCGTTGTCGGCGGTGCTAGCGGGGTCATCTTCTGGATACAGATATGTGTACGATCGCAGTTTGTCGTTGACCTTGCCGCCCAGCAGGTTGTAAACGGGCTGGTTGAGGGCTTTGCCGACAATGTCCCAGCAGGCGATTTCGAGTGCGCTGAGTATTCCACCCATCGTGAATTCGGGGTGGTGGGAGTAGCCGCTGGTGTAGATCGTCCGAGAAATAGTTTCGATCTGGAATGGATCTCGGCCAACCACCAGACGGTCGGCAACATCCTCGATTAGCTGCCGGACGCGATCAGGAGAAAACGGAACGCCGTAAGCCTCTCCATACCCCGATATTCCATTATCGGTTGTCAGTTTTACGAACACCCAGAACGGTCCGCCAAAGTGAGGAGGGGGATTAGCGACTGCCCACGTTTTCACATCTTTGATTTGCACTTTGAGATCCTTTCTTCGGCTCTGTTTGTAATATTTGGCTGCGAGCAGATAGTTAGTCGTCGATTGCGGCGTTCACCAAAACTTGTAGCTCCTGTCGGAGCGGATATGTCCCCGATCCCATGAGTTGGGTCATGAATATGACGACGAGTTCCTCTTTCGGATCGATCCAGAATTCTGTGCTTGCAGCGCCGCGCCAGCTGTATTGACCTTGTGAACCAACGATCTGAGCTTTTTCGGGTGACAAAGTCACTGCGAAACCCAGACCGAATCCTTCACCTAGACGCTTGGGATCGTTCCAGGGCTCGCGATTGGCATGCTCCGCTACCGAAATTCCATCTGGCAGGTGATTTGCAGTCATCATATCGATGGTTTTTCGACTCAAATAACGACATCCTTCAGCAACACCACGGTTCGCAAGTACCTGAAGGAATCGGTAGTAGTCCATTGCTGTCGATAGCAGCCCGCCACCGCCAGATATCCAATTGATTGGCTTTCGGTAGTAACTATCTTCGGCAGACTCCTGAAGTTTTAATCCACCTTCGAGTGTTGGCACATACAAAGAGGCGAATCTGTCGATTTTTTCATCTGAAATACCAAAGGATGTGTCGCCCATGCCGAGTGGCTCGAAGATTCGCTCGCTCAGAAAGTCGTCGAAATTCTGACCAGAAATGACTTGAACGAGATATCCACAGAGGTCGGTTGCTACTGAGTACTCCCACGCAGTGCCCGGTGAGAACAGGAGCGGTATTTCGGAAGCTTTCTTCGACCACTCGGGCAGATGCATTGCCATCATTTCTTCCCGATCGACCTGTTGATATGCGCGGTCGACGGCATGGTCATCAGAAAACCCGTACGACAGTCCCGACTGGTGCGTGAGTAGATCGCGAATCGTCATCGGACGGTCTTGCGGTCGGGTAGTGAAATTTGGCGAATCACCGCTCACCCACACCGCGGTATTCTTCCATTCCGGGAGGTACTGATGGACCGGATCACCGAGCTGGAAACGACCCTCTTCGTACAACATCATCAAAGCGACTGACGTTATCGCCTTGGTCATTGAGTAGATGCGATAAATCGTGTCTTTTTCGGTCGGCTTGTTCTGCTCGATGTCTATCTTTCCGAGGGTAGAAAAGTGGACTATTTCACCCCGTCTCGCAACAAGCGTGAGCACACCGGGCAGCTTCCCTGCATCGATGTATTTTTCCTGGAAGTGCTGGTCGATTCGCTGGAGTCGTTCGCTGGACATACCTGCGGTCATAGGCTGGTTATCTCCGAGAGGATTCTGCCATGCTGGTCGATGCAGCGGATAATAAGCGAAGAAGTTGTCTTTGGGACCGAACTACTCGCCCGGCACGCCCTGATATTCTTCGATTCGCATTGGGCAGCGCCGTGCCCGGCACGTACGGCAGGGCGCTTCATCGGGATCGTTGACCAGACGTAGCTCTCGACCGAACGGGATGATCCTCGACTGCGTTTTCTGCGGGTACATGAGGCGGGAATCGAGAAGCGTCACATCGATCTCGTCGGCAACCAGCACATCGAACATCGTCAGTTGCCCTTCCAAGTCCCATGGTTCGGTACCAGGCGTGATCGGTGGACCTACCTTGTAGCCCGCCTGCTCGACCTCCCACATGATTTGGGCCTGCATCTGCTCGGCGGCGTTGATCGCCACTGCCGATCCGCCGGCGTCGAGAACTACGCCCTCAATATGGTCACCGCGCTCCATCATCGAAGCCACTTCAGTTTCGACCCCCGCTCCGGCCGTTGTAATCATAAAAACAGCCCCCTCGGCACCCTCGAACAGGTGAGGAAGTTGTTTGCCTTCGGCGATATAACCCGACTCGAAGTGAACCTTGCCGCGTTTTGCCGATTCAACGTTCAAAACTCGGGATATCCCCCGGGGTTGACTCGCGTTAGCTGCGAAATCGGTTGCTTTGAGTACGTCGGCGTGAAGGCTCTCCCGCGCTCCGCCGGAGGGCCCCAGACATCGCCAGACCTCTTCAGGATCGAGTTCCACTGCAATATCGTGAACTCGATTGATCTTGTGTAATAAGTGTGAAGGTTTATCCTGCAAATTCATATTCGCTCTTTCCCAATCTTCAGCGCTATTGTAAGGTGTCTCGCCAGCGGGCTGCTAATTAATTAATTTGCTCGTGTATCGGCGTGGAACAGAATAACGCGGGTGGATTAACAATATGAGTATGACCGAACGGGAACTACAACTGGCGACACTCAATGCGGGGGACGGCAGAAAGGCTGATCGCATTCCGTGGATGCCTCGACTGGAGATCTGGTACACCGCGCACTACCTCGCAGGAACTCTCCCTGAAGAGTTCAAAGGTATGCGACTCGGTGACATCCAGAAAGCAGTCGGTGTCGGAAAAACAGCTCGAACCGGACATGTGTTTACCACCCGGATAAAGGGTGTTGAAGTTCACGAACGGCGTGACGGTTTGCGTACTTACTACGACTACGTAACCCCGGTTGGCAGTGTTTCTAGCATGTACCAACGCACGCCAGAACTCGACGACGCGGGAATTGCCCCGCTCGAAGTCGAACATTTCATCAAGACAGCAGACGACTTCGACACTGTTATGTACATGGTTGAGAACACCGAGTACTTCCCTGCCTACGAGCAGTTTATCGATTTCGATGAAAGCGTTGGAGACGATGGTCTCCCCATGGTTCCGATCGGCGATGTACCGTTCCACCACTTTCTCGAAGTTTACTCAGGATACGCAAAAGGCTATCTCGATCTGTTCGATTACCCGGATAAGGTCGAACGCCTGCTCGAAACTATGTGGCAGGTGAACAAAGAAAAGTTGTGGCCGATGGCCGCGAACTCACCTGCGACGCTCTTCCTGCACGGAGCGCACTTCGCCTCAGAAACCACTCCCGCCAACTATCTCGAAGAGTTCATGCTGCCGTACATGCAGGAATTTGCTGACTACATGCACGGTTTCGGCAAGAAAGTTGCCCACCACGCTGATAACGACACCACCTCGATCATCGACCTGCTGAGGCAGTCTCGTTACGACATGCACGAGTGCTTCGTCACGAGTCCGATGGTGCCGATGACTCTCGCTGAGGGTCGCAAGGCGTTAGGCGATGACATCGTCATTTTCGGCGGAATACCATCAGTGATTCTCGAAGAAGCCGTTTCGGACGAGCAGTTCGAAATCTATCTTGACGAGATATTCGATGCTGTGAAACCCGGCGATAACTTCATCCTCGGAATCGCTGACAATATGATGCCATCGTCTATGCTGTCGAGAGTCAAACGAATCGGTGAGATGGCGAAAGAACAGGGTAGCTATCCGTAACCAATGAAACCGGACTGACCCTAACAGCTATTCATCTCGAAAATTCGAACCAGGAGTAACCAATGCCCGTATTCGACGACCTTTCAAATATGATCATCGTCGGTCAACATATTGCAGCCGCTGAGTGGGCTGAAACCGAACTCGAGGACGGAGTATCGCCGGAAGACATCATCGATAAAGGGATGATTCCGGGAATGGACGAAATCGGCAGGCGCTGGAAGGAACAGGAAATTCACATGCCTGAGGTTTTGATCGCAGCCCGTGCCATGCAGGCGTGTATGGCGGTTGTGAAGCCTCGACTGAAGACAACTTCAGACACCTCCCGTGGATCAGTGGCAATCGGAACAGTCAAGGGTGACCTTCACGACATCGGAAAGAATCTGGTGGTGATGATGCTCGAGGGTGCGGGGTACACGGTTCACGACCTTGGAAACGACGTTGCTCCAGAAGCTTTCGTACAGGCCGCCGAGGAAAACAATGCAGATGTTGTCGCCATGTCGGCGCTGCTGACAACGACGGTTCCAATGATGATGGAGACTATCGGTGCTCTCGAAGAAGCCGAAATTCGCACCAAGGTGAAGGTGATGATCGGTGGGGCCCCGGTAAGCCAAGATTTGGCAACACAGATCGGTGCTGACGGCTACGCACCCGATGGTGCTACGGCGGTCGACGTTATCTCCGTTCTGCTCTCAGGCGAATAATCACGAATTAGCGTTGGATCGTCGGTCGCAAGGTGCTGCCCCGGCAGAACCAGTATCTGAACAATCGTATAGAGATGCACTGATCGTAGGATCCAGCGGAGAGAAATCCTCCTCAAAATGATCGGCTCTATTGACCGAGTTGGCTGTATATATGTCGTGATCTAATCTGGATTTAGGTCGACAAAATTAAGCATCGAGCTCGGAGTTCTGACAGGCTCATCGGGGGCCGGTCAAAGCGAAGTTCGAAGGGTTTCGAATTGCGTACGCGTACGAGGGCGCAAAAACCGCCCGACGGGCCGCGGCGGTTTCTTTAGCTGCAGTGAACCGGACTGACTGTGTGTTTTAGATTCGAAAAGCAGTCATAGGTTCATTTTTCCACGTTATTTCACACTTTTAACACACGGCTTTTTCCTAATGGTAAATCGACCAGTGTAAGTTGGCGGTTGCCATCCACGACATCGGTGGATATATTGGGCTGGACCGCCATGCGTTGGATGGCGCGCGTTCGCGAATAAGATTTGCGGTCCCAGCCGTACGTATTTAGAAAGTGTTGCTCATGTATAGATTCAAATTGCGAAACCTGAATTTGAAATGGCTCGCCTTTGTGGCGATGGTTTTGTCAGCATCGTTCTTTGTCGCCTGTGGTGGCACCGAGACGGTCACAGTTGTTGAAACTGTCGTTGTTGAAAAGGAAGTACAAGTCATCGTTGAGAAGGCGGTGACCGTCACAGAAAAGGGAGATGACGTTATCATCCGAGAGGACGTTATCGTCGTTCAGACCGCTGTGCCCGTTCCGACTAAATCTGTCACGAAGCCCGGCACATGGGGCGGAACTCTAAAACTGGCGGCCCACGGTCCGCCGGCTCATTTCGATTTCTACGCTTCGAACACGATTGCGAACATCGGGTCACAAGCCCCGATGTACAACAAGTTGGTAAGGAAACTCGGGGTTTCAACTGACTTGCCGATTACGGGTGATCTGGCGCACAGCTGGGAAATCGCCCCGGACGCGAAGACTTACACATTCTTCCTTCGGGATGGTGTGAAGTTCCACGACGGATCCGAGTTCAGCGCCGAAGATGTGAAAGCCTCGTACGATCGGATCATCTTCCCGCAGGGCGACCTCGTTAGTGGCCGAAAGACCAACTTTGGTGCGGTAACCGCGGTAAACGTGGTAGATCCGCTTACGGTTGAGTTCAAACTGGATGCAGCGCGTGGACCTGGCTGGATGCTAACTGCCATGGCGCACGGCTGGAACGTAATCGTCCAGAAAGAGACCTTGGACGCTACCGGCGGCGACCTGAAAGAGGTGGACGACCACCCCGGAACAGGACCGTTCAAATACGTGTCTCGTAACGACGAAAGATGGGTCCAAGAACGTTTCGATGATTACTGGGATCCGAGCAAGCCCAACGTGGACAGGATCGAGCACATTTGGCTCGTCGCCTGGACACCTGAACTCTCGGCTGCACTCCTGAGCGGAGTGGTCGATTGGGGTATGTGGCTCGACCCGAAATTGGGCAACGATATACGCGATGGAAAGAAAGAGGGCCTCAAAGGCCTGCGTTGGACATTGCCCAATGTCGGCGGCATGGTTTTCAACCAAACCCGCGCGCCTTATGACGACAAGAGAGTGCGCAAGGCGATCTCAATAGCGATCGACCAGGCGTCTATCAACGAGGCTACGAAGGACTTGAGGGAGTCTGAGCTGGGCGACTGGTTCCTGTTCGGAACTCCGTTCGCCATGACTCCTGAGCAGTTGGCAGCTACACCGGGATTGCGAACACCAACCGACGACGACATTGCGTTGGCTCAGAGTTTGCTCGCGGACGCTGGCTATCCTAATGCTGAAGGCTTCCCGACAGTGACGCTCGTTACTCGTGAAACACCGGATCAGAAGGTCACAAACGCCGCCATTCAGGCGTTGCTTAAGCAACACTTGAACATCGACGCGGAGATTGAGCTGACCGACATTTCGGTGCACGGTGAAAAGCTAAGGACCCAAGAGTTCGACTTCTCAACCAACGCTGGTTACACAGTCGGCCTCACGGATCCTGCGGCCTACATCGTCGCCGGTCTGGGTATGTGTGGCGACAAGCCATGCGACCAGAACATGGGCCAGTGGAATCACGCTGGGTTCAATGATCTCATCGTGAAACTGACCGATGAAGGAAATCAGGGAGCACGGATCGCCATCGTGAATGAGATGCGCGAGATACTCCTAGATGAATGGCCCCTCATGCCCATGGGACCGGCACCCCAGTTCTGGGGCTGGTCAGAGAACTTGCTGGGCGTAGTGCCTGGTGATTTCTCGGGACATTACGACCTCCACACTTGGGACGACGTTTGGTTCGCCAAGTAGTAATCGCCTCCGATTGAACAACAATGGCTCGGGGCTTCCAAGCTCCGGGTCGTTGTTGTTCATTTCCCCAAGGCACACCCGTCTCGACGGGTGTGCCTTGGGATTAAAGAATCCGTATGCAGTGCATCGACCTCGGTGCCGGGCTGGTTAATGCTGATGTCGACGCGTCTCGTCGATTTGATTAAATGGATCTGATCCTAAGGTTCTGCTGAATTGCTCAATTACATTTTTAAACGGTTGTTGATTGCGATTCCGACGGTCATCGGCGTCACAGTGCTTATCTTTTTGATAATGCGCGCCCTCCCTGGTGACCCGCTGTCAGTGTTCTTCGATCCCAGTCAAATCCAACTCATGAGCGACGAGCAGCGGGCCGGCCTAATGGCGGATCTGGGTCTGGACCGCCCTCTGATGGAGCAGTACTTAACGTGGGCCGGGAACATCCTAAAGGGAGACCTTGGTACCTCATTCTTGCGCGGTGATTCCATCGCGGAAGCTATCGGAAGACGAGGCGCCATAAGTGCTGAGATCGGAATTCTTTCGATATTAATTGCCTGGATATTGGGCCTGCCGATAGGCATTCTCAGCGCCATGCGCCCGAATTCACTTGGTGATGGGATAGCGAGCATGCTTACGGTGCTGTTTTTGGCCATCCCAGGATTCTGGCTAGGTCTGTTGATCGTACTTGGACTTATCCATGGATGGGGATATCATCCCCCGATCATCAGTTCCCAGTTATGGCAGGATCCGTGGCTGAATTTACAGATCGTAGCCGGGCCGGCGCTGGTACTCGGGTTGGCACAGGCTGCGTTTGTGGCCCGGATGGCTCGTTCGTCTCTATTCGAGGTTTTCCGAGAGGATTACGTGCGAACGGCCCGGTCGAAAGGCTTGAGGGAAAGTGTGATCCTATTCCGGCACGCTCTTCCCAACGCCCTGTTGCCAGTTATAACGTTGAGTGGTGTCCTTCTGGGGTTCGCCCTTGGAGGCTCTGTGACCATTGAAAGAGCGTTTGGTACTCCCGGTCTTGGCAGCGCGCTGATCGACGGCGCGATAGATCGCGATCATTCGATGGTTCAGAGCATAGTGCTTGTTTATTCGATGGTGTTCGTTGGGATTAACCTTCTCGTTGACATCAGTTACAGCTACATAGATCCGAGGATCCGAATTGCGTAATACAACCTGTCACCTATCGTGGATGACCGCTCATCACTCGGATCGAAGATAATCCATGAAATCAGCGCTGAAAACAACCGGTTCCGACGGATTCACTTACCTGTGGGCAGTGGTGAAGCGTAACGCAGTAAGTTTCCGCGGCTTCGCCAGGCGGAGTCCAGTTGCCGCATTCTGGATGGTAATGATCCTGTTCCTCGTGTTCATGTCGATTGCGGCGCCGGTTGTTTCGCCGCAAGATCCTTATATCCCTGACTTCTCAAAGGTGACCAATTCACCTTCTACGGAGAACTTTTTTGGTACTGATTTTCTTGGTAGAGATCAGTTGACCCGGATCATATACGGCGGTCGAACATCCCTGTTCATAGGATTAATATCAGTACTTGTCGGGGTCGGTGTGGGTTCACTGTGGGGGCTGGTCAGCGGCTATCTGGGAGGAAAATTTGATCTGATCAGCCAGCGCCTATTGGAAATCCTCATGGCGATACCGGGATTGATCCTGGCGATGATATTGATGTTTATTCTGGGTGCGTCAGTGTGGACACTCATCGTCGCGATTGCATTCACAAGGCTGGCGTTCGGCGCTCGCGTTATCCGGGCTGTGTCGCTATCCGTTCGAGAGACGGCTTATGTGGAGGCTGCCCGTAGTACTGGCGCATCTTACTGGCGGGTGATGCTATTCCACGTGGCACCTCAGACTTTCGCTCCATTCCTCGTCCTTGTCACAACCAATATTGGCATTGCCATATTGATCGAAGCGTCTCTCGGATTCATCGGGCTGGGTATTGCTCCGCCGACCCCAACCTGGGGCAGCATGCTGGGAGAGGCAGCTTCAAACCTGGAGCCATTCTGGTGGCTGGTCTTCTTCCCGGGGCTGTTCATCACTCTCGCCGTTCTGGCGTTCAACTTGGCAGGAGCCGGGTTACAGGACGTTCTGGATCCGAGAAACCGCGGCACACTCGAATGAGTGCCCCGAGATGAGGCCTGCCATGACCGCCAGAGGATTACAGCTCACGCACCAGCTTCTTGCCACCAACACGGTGGACGGCAGGTTGGCACACTCAAGAAAGGGATCGTAGGTTTAGTCATATGGATGCACACAGGGGCGATTCCGCCCCCCTCCTAGATGTACGGCACCTGGTCACTCATTTTGTGACAGACGAGGGGCCCGTGCGGGTCGTCAATGACGTGTCGTTCCAGATCAACGCGGGAGAGACCCTCGGGCTTGTTGGCGAGAGTGGATGTGGCAAGAGCGTGACAGCCCTTTCGATTATGCGGCTGGTTCCAACTCCACCAGGCGAGATCGAGAGCGGTGAAATTTATTTCCAGGGTCAGGATTTGCTCCGGATCTCTGATGAGGAAATGCGCAATATAAGAGGCGCTCAGATCGGAATGATCTTCCAGGAGCCGATGACCTCCCTCAACCCGGTCCTCAGTATTGAACGGCAACTTGCTGAGCCATTACGCCTGCATCTTGGCATGACTCGGTCAGCAGCCAAAAGCCGCGCGTGCGAGCTGCTTGAATTGGTTGGAATCCCGGATCCCGAAGACCGTCTGACCGACTATCCCCACCGCCTGAGTGGGGGCCAACGTCAGCGGATAATGATCGCAATGGCACTCAGCTGCAATCCAAAACTGCTAATTGCCGATGAGCCGACAACGGCGCTGGACGTGACGATTCAGGCACAGATCCTCGAACTTATGATGACCCTCTCTAAAGAATTCGGGACGGCGTTGATGATAATCACACACAATCTGGGCGTCGTCGCTCGCTTTGCTGACCGTGTGAACGTAATGTACTCCGGCAGGATCAGAGAGATGGGGCCGGCCGACGACATCTTCGACTCTCCGAGTCATCCCTACACCGTCGGCCTCCTCAACGCTATACCCCGCTTCGACCAGGGCGATCGCTCTCGCCTTCAGATGATCGAGGGAGAAATTCCCGATCCAGCACATCGGCCAAGTGGATGCAGTTTCAATCCCCGTTGCGTATGGGCGATAGATAAATGCTCCGTCAGTGAACCTTCGCTCGTACCGTTGGGCCACGATCATGCGTCTGCCTGCTGGGAAGCGGCAGCGGTTTCAAAAACTCGACTGCCGGTCGCGCCATGAGGGAGCATAAGACCAGCTCTGACGCACCGGCGGGTGCGGCCAAGACTCCACCGCTAATGGATTTACGTAATCTGAAGGTCTACTTTCCGATCAAGAGCGGCGTTCTGATCGGGCGCACAGTCGGCCATATTAAGGCAGTGGACGACGTGAGCCTGTACATCAATCCAGGAGAGACGCTGGGACTCGTCGGGGAAAGTGGATCCGGGAAAACTACCCTCGGGCGGGCGGCCTTGCGGCTTGTTGAACCCACCGATGGGCAGATCATTTTTGATGGTCAAGAACTGAGAAATCTCAGCAACCAAGATATGCGCCGAAGCCGGCGAGAACTGGGCTTCGTCTTCCAGGACCCGTACGGATCACTCAACCCCCGAATGACAGCCGGCAACATGATTCGTGAGCCGCTGAAGATCCACAAACTTCACAACGGTAGAGAGGACCTTAGCAGGCAGGTCGGTGATCTTCTGGAGACTGTAGGCCTGGCCAGATCAATGGCGGATCGATACCCCCACGAGTTCAGTGGAGGGCAGAGGCAGAGAATAGGAGTCGCGCGCGCCCTCGCTAGCAAACCGCGATTCATCGTGCTTGATGAGCCGGTATCGGCGCTAGACGTGTCCATCCAGGCACAACTTATAAACCTCCTGCAGGACCTCCAGGAGGAGTTCAATCTTGCCTATCTGTTGATCGCCCACGATCTTTCAGTAGTGAGGCACATCAGCGACCGAATTGCGGTGATGTACCTCGGCAAAGTGGTGGAACTCTCGGACTACAAGGCACTTTACGACAATCCGCTTCATCCATATACAAAGGCCCTGCTGTCCGCCGTTCCGTTGCCGGACCGGGCGCTGGAGCGAACCAGGGAACGAATTGTTCTAAAAGGCGACATCCCGAGCCCCCGCAACCCTCCGTCAGGGTGCGTGTTCCATACTCGATGTCCGATGGCCACTGACGAGTGCCGAGTGACGGTTCCAACGATTAAAGAGCATGCCCCGAATCATTATGCCGCCTGCATAAATCTGTAAGGTGCTGTCCCGGTAGAACCAGTACCTGAGCAACTGTGTGGAACAGAATTATTGACTAATTAAGCAGCGCTATTACCCGGTGCTAGGTTTCCAGAAATTCGCGTCGGCAAATCATTTTTGCAGTGCGTCCGGTGAGTTGCGCAACTGTCGAGGGTCAAGCCGGCCCTGATCATCGACTGAGCACTGGGTTCTTACAGAGCCAACTCGATTGATCTCGTGTAAAAAATTGAGGGATTGTCCTGTAAGCTCATATCGGTCTTTTTCAGCCCTTAGTGCTATCGTAGGGTATCGAGCCAACTGGCTGCCAATTGATTAATGTGCTCGTGTACTGGGTGGAACAGAATAACGCGGGTGGGCCAACAATATGAATATGACCGAACGGGAATTACGACTGTCGACTCTCAATGCGGAGGGCGGCAGAAAGGCTGATCGCATTCCGTTGACGATCGAGGCTCTCAGGGAAGCAGAACTTCGCACAAAAGAGAAGGCGACGATCGGTGGAGCTCCGGTAAGCCAAGAGTTGGCGACACAGATCGGAGCCGACGGCTACGCACCCGATGGTGCTTCGGCGGTCGACGTTATATCCACTCTGCTCTCTGACGAATAATCACGAATTAGCAGCGTAGTGTAAGGAATCGAATCAAATGGCAATGTCGCACCGTGAACGTGTCCAGAAGGCGCTCAACCATGAAGAGACCGATCGAGTACCGATCGATTTTAGTGGTGGCCCTGCGACCCAGATTCACCCAACCGCGTATTCAAACCTGCTTGAATACCTCGGCTTCCCCGAAGAGAACCTTCCGGTAGGCCATCGTGGCGAAGGTCAGGTTGTTGCTCCCAGCGAAAAGATGCTCCAGTACTTCGACATCGATGTCCGAGGCTTCTACACATCTGAGCCAGATTCGAGTATCGGGAAGAAGCTGGACGGTTACCGCTACACCGACGAATGGGGCGCTGTGTGGGACAAGTCAGATGTGTTGCACCCGTACATCAACGTCCTTGGACCACTTCAGCACATATCTGAACCCGTAGTTGCCGATGTCGATTCAATCCCATGGCCCGTTCCCGATGATCCGGGCAGGATTAGAGGGCTCCGCGACAAGATGCTCGCTGTGCGTGAACAATCCGACTACGCAATCGTTTTGAACTTGCCAAACAGCACGTTTGCGCTAACTCAGCGAGTTCGTGGATTTGTCGAGACACTCCAAGATTTGCTGTTGTACAAGGCCTTTGCCGAGGCTCTTCAAGAACGCATTACCGATGTGATCTGCGGGATCGCCGAACTTTCGCTAAACGAAGTCGGCGATCTGATAGACGGTGTGTCGTTTGCTGACGACATGGGTGTGCAGAACCAGTCCTACATGAGCGAGTCTCTCTACAAAGATATGGTCAAGCCGCATCACCGTCGGTTCATCGACACGCTCCACAAACACACCGACGCCAAGGTGATCACTCACAGTGATGGATCGATTCGAGAGTTGATACCTGACTTCATCGATGTCGGAATCAACTGTATTAATCCGGTACAGGTGAGTGCTACTGGAATGGAACCTGAAGCTCTCAATCGCGACTTTGGAATGGATCTGGCGTTCTGGGGTGGCATAGACACCCAGCATGTATTGCCGTTCGGTGGACCGAAAGAAGTGATTGCAGCGGTTCATGGTCGGCGTAAAGACCTCGGCAAGAGTGGTGGCTACGTTCAGGCGTCAGTCCACAACATCCAGCCGGAAGTGCCGCCCGAGAACATCGTGGCAATGTTCGATACCGCGCTCGGACGCAATTAACAGCTCGGCGATCATTCGACTAAGGGTTCTAATACCTACACCCTCTTTGCGACCGAAGCAAAGCGGAGTAGAGAGACCTCGGACGTTTGATCCCTGACGATTTCACCCTCACCTCTGCGGTTCAAGTACGGCGGTGGGCGAAAACACCCGTTTGAGAAACCTGCCTACGCGATTCAGGACGCATATGAGACCGAACGGAGCGGAGGTTAGTTTGTTTGGGTGTGATTGTTCGATTGCTCTTTAGGATTGCTAGTCCCCGAACCCTTCCGACGGTCCCTCCACCGGAGTCGGGACGTAGTATCCTCCCATTCCTACTACGAATCCTCCTCCAAACCTGCACTAAACGGTTAACGCCGTTTAATGGGTTGCGGTGGTATTCTCGAAGTAGACGTAATTTTCCTTTTCGGCTTCTCAATTAGAGTCGAATCACAGATACACAGCCGATCCGGTTCCACACCCGGGTCGTTTCGCGCAGACGATATTCGCTGCGACGAGCCTGAAAGCCTTCATGACAAACACCCTACGCAACGACATTCGGAATGTCGCGATCATTGCCCACGTTGACCACGGCAAGACTACATTGGTCGACGCCATGCTCAAGCAATCCGGCTCGGTTGCCTCTCACAAAGAGTTGACCGAACGCGTCATGGACAACACCGATCTTGAGAAGGAAAAGGGCATCACGATCCTCGCCAAGAACACTGCGGTTCGGTGGGGCGACACGAAGATCAACATTATCGACACTCCAGGTCACGCTGACTTCGGTGGTGAGGTCGAACGCGGTCTTGCAATGGTCGACGGCGTGCTCCTGCTGGTCGACGCCAGTGAAGGGCCGCTGCCGCAAACCCGATTTGTACTACGAAAGGCGCTCGAAGCTGATCTTTCTGTAATTCTGGTCATCAACAAAATCGACCGTGCCGACGCCCGAATTGCAGAAGTGTTGGACGAGGTTTACGAACTCTTCATCGACCTCGATGCGAATGAAGAGCAGATCGACTTTCCGATCATCTACGCCAACGCCCGTGAGGGGATTGCGACGATGGATCTCGATCAGCCGGGTACCAACCTGAAGCCTCTTTTCGAGCTGCTGATGGACAACATCTCGGCACCTTCATACGAGAAAGGCCACCCGCTACAGGCGCACGTGACCAACCTCGACGCTTCGCCGTATGTCGGTCGACTGGCCATCTGCCGAGTTCGTCAGGGTACGATTCGGAAAGACCAGATTATTTCGCATTGCCGAGTGGACGGATCAATCGTCCATTCCAAGATCACTGAGATGTACGTCACGGAAGGCCTCGAACGAGTCAATGCCGATGAAGCAGCCCCTGGTGAAATCATCGCCGTTGCCGGAATGTCTGATGTAACTATCGGCGAAACACTCGCTGACGTAGAAGACGCTCGCCCACTTCCGATTATTCGAATCGACGAGCCAAGTCTCTCGGCAACAATCGGCATCAACACTTCTCCGCTCACAGGACTCGATGGCAAGAAATTGACAGCTCGAATGGTTATGGACCGTCTTGAGCGTGAGCTGATTGGTAACGTCTCAATCAAGGTGCTTCCTTCCGACCGACCCGACACATGGATATTCCAGGGGCGTGGCGAACTTCAACTGGCAGTGCTGATTGAGACGATGCGCCGTGAAGGATTTGAACTCACCGTTGGCAAGCCCGAAGTTGTTACGAAGATGATCGACGGTAAGCTGCACGAACCGATGGAACGACTCGCTGTTGACATCAACGAAGATCATCTCGGCGCAGTTACGCAGATGCTTGCCCATCGCAAGGGCAAGTTGGTGAACATGGTCAACCACGGACAGGGTAGGATTCGAATGGACTTCGTAATTCCCGCTCGGGGCTTGATCGGATTCCACAACGAATTCGTAGTCGAAACCCGGGGCGCAGGCTTGGCTCACCACGTTTTCGAAGGTTACGAACGATGGCAAGGCGAGATGCGATCACGCCCGACTGGTAGCTTGATTTCCGACCGCCGTGGCGCAACAACGACGTATTCACTACTCAGTGCGCAGGAGCGTGGGCAGCTATTTGTTCCGGTCGGTGCGGAGGTCTACGAGGGCATGATCATCGGTGAGAATCCACGTCCGCAGGATATGGACCTCAACGTCGTGAAAGCAAAGAAGCAGACCAACATGCGATCGGCTGGAGCCGATCACACTCAGCACCTCGATACGTTCAAGGACCTTTCACTGGAAGAAGCACTTGAGTTCATCATGGATGACGAGTGTCTTGAAGTGACACCCAGCCATGTTCGCATCCGCAAGACGATTCTCAGTCAGCAGATGCGCGGTAGGGCAAAGGGCGCCAAGAAGCACGCCGTCGAGGTAACCGTGTAGTTTCACGCTCGAATCGATCTGTACTCGCTCGGCACTTCTTCGCGTTGTCATTCTGAACTTTATTCAGAATCATTGAGCAACACGTTGCTCAATGTCGTTTCGCTAGTTGATCATCTTGCCATCTCCATCGAAATGTCAGGTCAACGGGATTCTGAATAAAGTTCAGAATGACAACACAGCACTGCCTATTGCTAGTGCTTCTCGATTGGTTCATCCTTTTTTCCATACATTTGTTGATCCACGTGACATCCGAGAAGAAGAAAGAAAAATAATGCTTGAACGATTCCTGGTTCCAGAAAAAGATCGTGTTGCTGTACGTCCCGAGCGGATGCTCGCGGCAACGACAGAGATCTTCGAGAAATGTGGCCTATCGCCGGCGGATGCCGCTCTTTCCGCCGAAGTCCTTCTGATTAGCGATCTTCGAGGTTGTGAATCTCACGGCGTATCGAACATGTTGCGCATATACGTGCAGATGTACGGCGACCAGGAGATCAATTCCACGCCGAATGTACGTGTCACCCGAGAGACTGATGTAACGGCGAATCTGGATGGCGACAGTGGTCTCGGTCTTCACGTGCTCCCCAAAGCCATGGAGATGGCGATCGAGAAGGCCGACCGTCACGGCATGGGTGCTGTGACCGTCCACAACTCACGGCACATTGGCATGCTGGCGTATCACTCGATGATGCCGCTCAAGCACGACATGATCGGTATCACAACTTCGGCAGGGAATCCTTTGAGCATGGTTCCCACGCACGCTAGTGAGAAATTGTTTGCAACCAACCCGTGGGCATGGGCGGCTCCGGCTCGAAACGAAGCGCCTTTCGTGTTTGATGTGGCGACGACGCAAGTCGCCGGCAACAAGCTGCGACTCGCTGAGCGCACCGGCGCACCGATGGATCCTGCCTGGATCAGCGATATCGACGGCACTCCGATAATGGAGGAAATCCCGCTTCCCGCGGAATATCACATCCTGCCGTTCGGCGGCACGCGTGAGCAGGGCTCGCATAAAGGCTACGGATTTGCTGCAATGGCAGAGATTATGGCACCGATTCTTTCGGGTATGGGTGCTGGATTCTTTATGCCACCCGCACCGAGTACGATTATGGGGCACTATGTGCAGGCGATCAAGATTGATGGATTTATTGATCCTGAGCAGTTCAAGGACGACATGGACAAGTTCCTTGCCCGTCTGCGAAATGCAAAGCCGGCACCTGGTCACGACCGGGTTGTCTACGCCGGGCTACCCGAGGCCGAAGAGATCGAGATTCGCGAGAAACATGGCATTCCGTACCACCGAGAAGTCGTCGAGTGGTTTGAGTCGATCAAGGCAGAGCTAGGCCTCGGTTTCGAATTGGTTTAGGGGACTGTGGCACGCAGAAAGAAACCTCACTCCCTTGTTAGGGAGTTGAGGGAGAGGGTGGGTTTGATTGGAGCAGGTCAGGACCGATATCTCTAGTCAACGAACTCGATTCACACCAACACCCTCGCGTCCCAGTCCCAGATCCCTCGGCTCCGATGACTTCGCTCGGTAACCGTATTCCCTCAAGAGAGAAGGAGGAGCTACACTAGTGAGATAATCGCTACGGCTGTGACGACCATGCTTGCTGAGACCAGCTTCACGATCATGTCGGCACGGGTGAACTTCTCGTAGATCAGGTTCGGTGCGAGCCATGCACTCATTGCCGTCATGCTGAATACGAAGATAGGTCTCGCACCTCCCAGTGCCGACACCAATGCGATGGGACCTTTGCCGATTGCGTAGGTGATGAGCAGATGTCCGTTGAACGGCATCACACCCTCGGCGATTATCAACCACGGGGCCCATTTCGGCTGTTTCAAAAAACTGCCAAGTCCTTTTAACGCAGTCGGTCGTGCAAACACCAGCCACATCACTGTGAACAGCCCGGTGCCTCGCAGAGAAACGATGTGGATGGTCGAAAGATCGTCGACAATCGATTTGGTGATGAGCTGCGAGCTTGCCATCAGCAACGCACCAGCCGCAAGCAGCAGGAACACCGGCTGGAATCCAACTTTGCCGTTCGGACTAAGCGACCCGACCTGTATTGATGCCAGAACGCTTCCACTAACTGCCAGGATCACAGCAAGCCAATGCAGCACACTGAGTGATTCTCCAAAGATCATCCATGCCAGAAGAGCGACGTAGATCGGTGATGTCTGCATCGCCGGAATCACGCGCGACGGATCTTCCCGTTTCAACATCCAGAACATGAAGATCAGGCTGAACGCCTGAAGTACACCAATCGACCATGCTCTAGCGATGATTTCAAATTCAACTCCAGCCGGAAAGTTTAGTAGTAGTACGGTCGCTCCGAACAGTCCCTGACTACCACCAACGAACAGGTTGAAGCTGGGCAGACCGAGACCAAAGCCTGACAAAACTCGTTTGTCGATCAGGGTCACGATCGAGAAAATTAGCGGATTAGCAAGAGCCGCAAGAATCCAGAGTTCCAACGGTTATTTGCCGCTCCAGGTTTCGGTGCGCCTGAAGCCGCGTAAAGTTGCAAGGTACTCAGGGATGGTGAGAGGCGTATCGAAATCCTCAATAATCTTTCGTCCACGGACTGCGTTGTTGGAAAGCAGGTCGATCACCGTTGAGGCCAAAGCTTTACCAGCGTCGATTACGTCAAGGTTCCAGTTGGTAATCTCAAACTCGTTGCTGTGCGTCCGTCCGCTCGCTCCACTCACATACGAGTGTAACGTCGGCATCATCATCGAAATGTCTCCCATATCGGTCGATGATGTTCGGTGAGGCACTCGCCCAGTCGCTGAATCACCGAGGAGTGAAACGACCGACTCGTCGTATAGATCTGACATCGCTGGATCGAATAGAGAAGGCATGTAGCCCGGTGAGGTGCTTATCTCGACTGTGGCTCCTATAGCCATCGCTGCTCCTTTTAAAGCACGTTCAACTTTTATTTCGGCATCATTTATCGCCCCGACCGATGCGGCGCGGATGAACATCTCCATGGTGACGTTTGCCGGAACCGAAGATACAGCCGATCCACCTCGAGTGATTATCGGATGAATCCTGACGTGGTCGTCGTCCTGAAATGTCTCCCTAAGCAAGGCGATTCCCTGCATGGCGAGATTGGCCGCATTGAGAGCGTTGATGCCGAGGTGAGGAGCACCACCGGCGTGAGCGGAGCGACCGACAAACCGAACTGTCTTGGCGATCATGCCGTTGTGGCTCGTGCCCGGTTTAAGCGATTGTTCCTCGGTAGGTGAGGCGTGGGTCATCAAAGAAATATCTACATCGTCCAACTCGCCAAGTCGAACGAATTCCTGTTTTCCGGCGAGAAATTCAAGTTGACCGGATTCCCGCAATTCCTCGCGGTACTCGATTTCGATGTATTCCTCGGCGGGGACTGCCATGAAAGAAATCGAACCGCTGAGCGATTTGAGAACGTCTGGTTGTGAGAGGCCGACTGCTGCCGCCAGCATATTTCCGATCTGGATGCAGTGACCGCAAACGTGCGCAGCACCCGTTCCGGGATCGGCGTTGCGGTGCTCAGGGACGATCAGTGAGTCGAGTTCGCCCATGACTGCCACGTGCGGGCCGGGTCGACCTGATTCGACTCTCGCCACGACACCGGTTATCGCAACGTTTTCGCGAGGTTCAAGATCGACCGACCGCATGAACTCACTGACGAGTTGCGCACTACGGTGTTCCCGGAAGCCCGGTTCAGGGTGATTCCAAATGTCTTTCGATAGCGCTATCAGTGAATCGGCTCGTGCTGTTATCGCGGCAAATGCCGACGACTTCGTATTTTCTGTTTCTGGCATGCGGGGATTCTAGGCGCGTAAATACCGGTCTGCCCGACGAATTCGCATCGAACTGGTGAAATCACACGACGGGCGATCCTCACGTGAATATGACTGATGGAGGATTGCGAGTCACTTGCAGAGTCTCAGAATCCAGAACATGAGCAACAATCAGGACCAGCGCTGGAGCGCCAAACTCTCAGGCAAATTGACCATAGTCGGACTGATCGGAAGTATCGCCGTGATAGCGATAATCCTGATGTCTGTAGTGGCGGAAAACGCCTAGTTGACTCCTCATGGAGACTCCTTGCTCGGATTGAGGTGGGGAGTTTTCGCGTTTGGATCTCTGTCTGCGATCCATCTCTCCTTACCAGAACGAGTAGAGAAACGCCTGATCCGGTGCAGGAAGAATCGCGAAAAACAACTCATTTTGGTGAAAATCGGATGTCAGTCTTGCGGTGAAAAACTTCACGATATCGAGAGTTTGAACAGGGCCGGACTGTTGGCAAATTGTGGATAACTCGGAATCAAAAAATTCGTCCAAACCATGCAGTTTCGAAACTCGAAACTGGTTAAGAATCAAACCCAGAGCGTGAAAACGAATAACGTAAAAATACCATTAAATACTACGAAATAAAATTGTATATAACGAATCAATGCGGTATCAGTTATTCACATGCGGTCCTACATCGAATAATCGTAGAAAATGGGTT
This sequence comes from uncultured Dehalococcoidia bacterium, assembly GCA_913052475.1. Lineage (GTDB taxonomy): Bacteria > Chloroflexota > Dehalococcoidia > Lucifugimonadales > Lucifugimonadaceae > Lucifugimonas. The sequence goes on along the minus strand of CAJXEJ010000024.1, from coordinate 4,640 downwards.
GACACCCCGAATGCGGTGTGATTAATTTTGTGCAGGTCCCAAGAGGTCGAAGCACTACGCTAAGACTTGTAACTGGAATGAGGGTGCAAACCCAAGTGAAAGATATAAGTTCTGGACTCTGAAACGAAGATTAACGTCGGAGTTAAAGAATTCGGAGCTGGATTTCGGAAGGCAGGCGCAAGCCTGAATGAAGAGTTCAGTAATAGCAGAAGAGCCGAGGTCACTTGGGGCTTATTTATTTGGCTTTATTTGCTGCGTCGCCAGCGTCCACCCTCAAGCTGCCGATGAACGGTAAATTGCGGTACTCCTCTATGTAGTCGAGTCCGTAGCCGACCACAAATTCGTCGGGAGCCTCGAACCCAACGTACTTCAGCTCTGGATCGGTCAGTCGTCGGGCTTTTTTATCGAGTAGCGTGCACACCTCGAGGCTTGCTGGATTCTTCGATCGTAGATACTCCAGCAGATAGTTCAGTGTCATGCCCGTGTCGACAATGTCCTCGACCATTAGGACATGTCGGCCCTCAAGATCGATATCGAGCTCTTTCGTGATCTTGACGGTCGTTTCGTCGTGTTCGTAGTACGAAACCGACATGAAATCGACCGACATTGGCACCGATGTCTGGCGTATGAGGTCGGCCATGAAGCAGAAGACGCCACGCAGCACGCCGACGAGGACGGGATCTTTGCCATCGTAGTCGGTAGATATTTCTCTTCCGAGTTCACCAACCCGTATAGCGATTTGTCCGGTTCCAAACAGCACTCGATCGAGCACGGGCGTTTCGGAAGCACCCAGTGGGCCGAATCCGAATTTGGCCATCAGCCGATGAAAATCGCGTCGGTAAAGAAGCCGGATGTTGATATCGGGGTTGAGTTCTCGAATTCGCCGAAGCTTCCGGTTCTTCCTGGTGATCAGGCTTTGTTTGAGCGTGGTGAGTTCGATGTAGAGATCCATCTGCGGTAAATAGAAGTCCGGGGTGAACATTTCGACCACCCGCTCGCCGTCATACTCGGTCGGAAACGAGGCCGGCTCGTAGTCCCACTCGATTCCGTAGAAGTCGAGAATTTGCGCGAATTCTGATTCGCTAGGATGGGCGAATAACGGATCGTGGACTTTCAAAGCCAATAAGATCGCTCGTTTTCGTTCGCGTGTAACTTCGACTTGCGCTCTGCAAGCTAAACTCCCCCACTTTGCAGCGAATTTTAAAGTTCCCCTGCAAGGAGAAGATTTATGATGGCATTCGTCGATGCACTCAAACCAGCGAACTCAGCTAATGAAATTAGAGATTAGTTATTGACCGGCAATCGAATGACATACGGCCAGGTGAACGGCGTGAAACATGATGTGTCGCAGATCGTGATGGGGACGTTGTTTGCGCGGGATATCGAGGGTGCTTCGTCGGTATTCGATGAGTTCCTGGAGCAGGGCGGTAATTGCTTTGACACGGCTCGGCACTACGGTGATGCGGAGTTGGTTTTTGGCGAGTGGATGCGAATTCGTGGAGTTCGCGGCGGCATGGTCGTAATTACGAAAGGTGCGCACACGCCGAATTGCAATCCTGAGACTGTTACGAAGGAACTCAGCGAAAGTCTTGAACGGTTGCAGACCGATTCTGTCGACATCTACTTCCTTCATCGCGATAACCCTGAAGTGCCGGTCGGTGAGTTTGTGGACGTGTTGAATGAACACAAATCAACCGGTCGGATCGGTGTGTTTGGCGGATCGAACTGGAGCCTTGAGCGGGTGGACGAGGCGAACGAATACGCTGTCCAGAACGGACTCGTCGGGTTTTCAGTGTTGAGCAATCACATGAGCCTTGCGCGAATGGTCGAGACGCCATGGGCTGGATGCCTTGCTGCAGCGGATGCTGCGTCACGACAATGGCTTGCCGATCGCGAGATGCCTTTGTTTCCGTGGTCCGCTCAAGCCCGTGGCTTTTTCGTGGACGGACGGGCTGATGAGCGGGATCTGTCGGATCCTGAGCTGGTTCGATGCTGGTACAGCGATGATAATTTCGAGCGTTTGCGACGTGTGCGTGAGTTTGCCGAACGGCAGGATGTAGCGGCTGTGAGCGTTGCGCTGGCGTATGTGTTGCGACAGCCGACTCCGGTGTTTCCGCTGATAGGTCCGGTTACGGTGGAAGAGACCCGTAGTTCGATTGCGGCGCTGGATGTGGAATTATCCCCCGATGATTTACGGTGGTTGAATCTTGACAATTGAACTCATAGCGCCGTTCGTCGCTGTATTCATGCTTGGTGCGATGAGTCCAGGTCCGTCGCTGGCGGTTGTCCTGCGAAACAGTGTTGTCGGTGGGCGAAAGCAAGGTGTTCTTACAGGGCTCGGGCACGGACTTGGTTTCGGGATCTATGCGTTCCTGGCGGCCCTCGGTATGGCAGCAACGATCGCCGCCAGCGACGACCTTGCTCAAGCGTTGAGATGGCTCGGTATCGCCCTACTTCTCTATCTCGGATTCGTGTACGGACGTAGTGTGTTCAAAAACGCCTCTCAAACTGGAGAGCATGGTTTCCACAGCAACCGATCTGGCTTCGCCGCCGGAATGTTTATTGCGGTCTTTAACCCGAAGATTCTTGCATGGATGTTGGCGATTTACAGTCCGTTTATCGATGCTGACTTCGAGGTTCCAGTGCTGCTCGGGATAGCCGCGATCGGAATGTTTATCGACGCTAGTTGGTACGCAGGTGTGGCGTTGTTTCTAACTTCAGGCCGTCGCGCCGAGAAGCTAAGATCGATTTCGGGTAAGATCGACGGTGCTATGGCCATACTAATGCTGGTGTTCGCTGGTGTGCTGGCGGTTGATCTACTGTGAAGCTTTGAAAGCTAGCCGCGTCTCATCATTAAATCCCTCGGCTCCGATGACTCTGCTCGGGAAATATGGAGCATTATCGTCCTTACCAGCCGGGATTGTCGATAACCCGTTTGGCGACCACTCCCAACTTGGCTACTAGTTCGGGATCGCGATGTTTGGACGATGTAGCAATGGCGTGTTCGAGCGATGTGTGGACCCCGGATTCGAACGGTGCTTCGAGAGCAGCCAATTTCGGGACGAATGCTTTGAGAAGCTTTTTCGCGTGGACGGTGTTCGACTGTAGCGTTTCGAGGATAGAAGCTGTCGAAACGTCGTCATGGCCATCGTGCCAGCAGTCGTAGTCGGTAACCATCGCGACCGTGGCATACGCCAACTCTGCCTCTCTGGCGAGTTTGGCTTCGGGCATGTTGGTCATGCCAATTACATCGCAACCCCAAGATCGGTATAGCTTGGATTCGGCGCGACTAGAGAATTGCGGTCCTTCCATGACCAAATACGTCCCGCCAACGGCGTGGTCCAGCCCGAGCTCGTCAGCAGCATCGGCTATGACCGACTGCGTAGTGTGGCAGATTGGATCGGCTATGCTGACGTGCGCAACGAAACCGGTACCGAAGAAGGATTTCTCCCGTGCAAACGTTCGGTCAATGAACTGGTGCGGTAGGACGAAATCACCGGGTTTATGTTCCTCCCTGAGAGATCCGACGGCAGAGAAAGAAACCACCCGATCGACACCGGCTCTTTTTAACGCTTCGATATTGGCACGGTAGTTTATTTCGGTTGGCGGGATGCGATGGCTCCGTCCGTGCCGGGGAAGAAAGACGAGTCGGTGTCCTTCGAATTCACCGATGAGAAGTTGATCGGAAGGTTCGCCGAAAGCTGATTCGATGGTTACCCACTGTGCATTCTCGAAACCGTCGATATCGTAGAGGCCAGTGCCGCCGATTATTCCGATCGAACCGTTAGTCATATTATTTCTGGATGGTTTCTGGTGGCTGAATCGAAAATTCGAGCCGGGGATGAGTTTGATATTTGGTACCGAGGGTGGGATTCGAACCCACACGTCCGTTAGGACAGAGGATTTTAAGTCCGCCGTGTCTACCGTTCCACCACCCCGGCACAAATGTGTCAGCCCATATGAGCTGCGTTCCTATTGTCGCGAACTGTGGACGGAAAGCTAGTAGGCGAGTCGCTTTCACTGGGAAGAGCAAAGTACTAATCGTGTCTTGTGCGGCGTTGCCGTACTGCGCTCGAGTCTTGATCCCCTCATGTCGAAGATTCTGGTCTTGGAAACCTAATCGTTGTTCATTGTGGTTTACCCGTTTTGTGACGGGGTACAGGAACAGCTACTTGTGTTCGACTAATGTAGCGACTAAACGCCAAGAATTGAACTCAGTTCGTTCAACACAGCTTCGAGAGACTCGGCGTCGGGGGTTTCGGCGTAGATTCGAACAAGAGGTTCTGTGCCCGACATTCTCACCACCGCCCAGGAACCGCCTTCGAGGTTGAACCGCACTCCGTCGCGACGATCATCCGATTCGATTGCTAGCCCACCGAGTGAGCTAGGTGAGGTTGACGCTACCAGTTTGGCTAAATTGGCGCGTTCTGATTCGTCGTATGAGACGTCGATACGTCGGAAAGTATGAGGTCCGACCAAGGCGTGGAGATCGCTCAAGAGCTCCGATGGTTTCTTACCGCTCATGACCATCGCTTCGAGGAAGATCAGGCCAGAAAGCGATCCGTCACGCTCTGGAACGTGGCCTTTGAATGCGTAGCCGCCGCTCTCTTCACCGCCCATCGAACAGCCATTGTCGATCA
>CAJXEJ010000023.1 GCA_913052475.1 uncultured Dehalococcoidia bacterium | reverse complement strand
GGGTTCTCTCGTTGTGAAGGCCGACGGTCTTGCTGCCGGCAAGGGTGTGATCATTCCTGAAACGTACGAAGATCTGGACACCGCGATCGTTGAGATGCTCGATGACGCGGTTTTTGGCGAGTCGTCGTCACGAATACTGCTTGCCGAACGTATGACCGGGCCCGAAGTCAGTGTGTTTGCGTTCCTCGACGGCGAGCACGTTTCTGCTGAGATCGCTTCGTGCGACTACAAGCGAATCGGCGATGGTGATATCGGTCTGAATACGGGTGGCATGGGAGCATACGGTCCACCTGAGTTCTGGACGCAAGAGTTGGCTGATCAGATCCGGAATGAAATTCTCGAACCTGCTGCCCGCGCACTCGTCAGTGAAAATAGTTCATTTTCTGGAATTCTCTACGCTGGCCTGATGGTCACAGAATATGGTCCCAAAGTTATCGAATTCAACTGCAGATTCGGTGACCCCGAGACACAGATTCTGATGCCGATGCTCGAATCCGATCTTCTCGAGATCTGTCTGGCGGTGGCCGAACATCGACTCGATGAACAGGAAGTTCGTTGGTCCGACACAGCGCACACGTGTGTTGTCGCAGTGTCAGAAGGCTACCCAGGTTCGTATGAGACCGGTGTTGAGATAAATGGAATTGAAGCGGCAGAAGAGTACGGGCTCGTGTTCCACGCCGGGACAGCACGGAACGACGATGGTGCGTTTGTGACCTCCGGTGGTCGTGTACTTGGCGTCGCTGGTTCTGGTGACACGATCGAGGAATCGCGCGCCGCCGCGTACGCTGGTGTGGAACGGATTTCGTTCAACGGAATGCGGTTTCGACAAGATATCGCGGAACGAGCGGTTCAGGGTTCATCATGACAACTATCCCCAAGACTCATATCGTGTTCGATTTCGACAGCACTCTGGCAACAACATTCGTCGGTGCACTGATGTTTCGAGGCTACGTTTCGGAAGAGCGATTGGATGAGGCGAGATCACGTTATCAATCTGATACTACAACGTTGCGTGAGTATCAGGAGGAAGTATTCGATCAGATTGATGAATCACCCGGCAGGATGTCAGAACGAGCCGCAGAAGGAGCTTCAGTTCGCTCGTTGGCACGAGAAGTCGCCGAGCGTATCTGGCATAAGGGTGGCAAAGTGGCAGTCGCTTCAGCCGGTTTGGATGTCTACATCCGACCGGTGCTGGACAAAGTTGATCTTCAGAAGATAGAAATTCATAGTGGAAGAATTGTTTCGAGTCCGACAGAACTACCCCCATTTCGATACGATTACCCTTCGACCGAAAAAACTTGTGAAGGCGATTGGGTTACCTGCAAATGCGCGGTGATCAATAGCCTGAAGGAAGCCGAGGGCGACGAAGTGATTTTCGTGGGCGACGGATCGAATTCTGATTCGTGTGCGGCTGCAAATGCCGCCGACACGGTGTTCGCCACGGGAAGGCTTCTCGCCTACTGTAATGAGAACCGGATTCCAGCAACGGAATTTGGCGATGATTTTGGACCGGTACTTAGCTACGTCGTAGACAAGATGTCAGCAAACGGAGCGCAATAGAACAGTGATTCCACGATATTCTCGACCCGAAATGAGTGCGATTTGGTCGGAAGACAACGCATTCGATCTGTGGCTACAAGTTGAAATTGCAGCCTCGCAGGCATGGACCGACGAAGGTGTAGTTCCTGAAGCCGATATGGCGAAAATTCGCAACGCGAAGTTTGATCGCGCTGCATACTATCGATGGTTCGACGAGACCAAGCACGACATAGTTTCGTTCACCCGGTCGGTCGGTGAAAGCCTCGGTCCAGAAAGTCGATGGGTCCACCACGGCCTAACTTCCAATGATGTTAAAGACACTTCACTAAGCATGCAACTGACACAGTCGTGCGATCTGCTCGATAAAGGACTTGTCGAACTACTCAACGCCCTTCGTGTGTGCGCTATCGAACACAAGAACACGCCGTGCATTGGTCGTTCGCACGGTATCCATGCTGAGCCAATGAGTTTTGGTATGAAACTTGCTTTGTGGTTTGCCGAAATGAACCGCAACCGCGACCGCTTGGCATCCGCCCGTTCACGCGTAGCCGTTGGAATGCTCTCGGGGCCTGTCGGAACATTCGCATCGGTACCACCGGTTATCGAAGAATCGGTCTGTCGGCAGCTGAACCTGTCCCCTGCCGAGGTCTCCAATCAGGTTATTCAACGTGACAGGCACGCCGAATATGTTCAGGTCCTATCACTGATTGCTGCAACACTCGACAAGATGGCGACCGAGATTCGAGGTCTCCAGCGAACAGAAGTTCGAGAGATTGAGGAGCCGTTCGGTAAGCCCGGATACGTGACTAAAGGTTCCTCGTCGATGCCCCACAAGCGGAATCCTGAGCTCTCAGAGCGGATATGCGGACTAGCACGACTTATTCGCGGTCATTCGATCACTGCACTCGAAAACGTCGCTCTGTGGCACGAGCGTGACATCTCACACTCGTCGGCTGAACGCATGATCCTGCCCGACGCCTCGCTTGGACTCGATTACATCATGAGTTTGATGACCGGCATCATCACCGACATGGTCGTTCACGAGGATCGGATGATGCAGAACCTCGAAGCCACTCGCGGCCTTGTTTTTTCACCGAGGGTAATGTTGTTGCTCGTCGAAAACGGCGTAGATCGAGATGACGCTTACGACGCTGTTCAGCGTAATTCAATGCGTTCATGGGACGAAGAGCTCGATTTCAGAGAACTGGTCAAAACCGATCCGGTAGTCTCTGCCAAAGTTTCGGTCGAGGCGTTGGACGACCTGTTCGACTACAACTTCTATCTTGAGCACGTTGATCACATCTACAACCGAGTGGGAATCTCGGGTGTCGCCATTGTCTAGCGCTGTCTTCGAAACGAACCTACCGGGTTTGCTCTACCGCGGAAAAGTCCGCGATACCTACGATCTCGGAGACGATCGTTTGCTTATGGTGGCTTCTGATCGCATCTCGGCGTTCGATGTTGTGATGGATCAGCCGATTCCTGGCAAGGGAGTTATCCTGACCCAGATGTCATCTTTCTGGTTCGATGTCATCGATCATGTCATGCCCAATCATGTGATTGCCACGGCAAGCGATGAGGCTGCGATGGCGTATGTCGAACGTACTGGAGCGCTTGTCGGTCTTCCGCTAGAGCTTGCTCGCCGGTCAATGGTTATCAAGAAGGCACAGCGGCTCGACATCGAGTGCGTTGTGCGCAACTACATCGCCGGCTCGGCCTGGGTTGAATACGAAGAGTCTGGAACGATGAACGGAGAGCCACTACCCGAGGATATTAAAGCTGCGGATAGATTCTCCGAACCGATATTCACTCCATCAACTAAGGCTGAATCGGGTCACGACATGCCACTCACACCTCAAGATGCTAAAAATCTTGTTGGTGTCGAAACGCACCAGATTCTCGAAGAAAAGAGCATCGAAGTATTTCAGGTTGCCCACGACTACGCTGCGGAACGTGGAATGATTCTCGTAGACACCAAATTCGAGTTTGGATTTGTCGACGGCGAGCTCACGATAATCGATGAAGTAATGACTCCTGATTCGAGCCGATACTGGGACATAAACGACTGGGTTCCGGGAAATTTCCCGCCAGCGTTCGACAAACAATTTTTACGGGCATGGCTTCTTGATACCGATTGGAACCGAGAGCCACCTCCGCCCACGTTGCCAGACGAGATTGTCAAGCAGACACAAGCGAGATATCTCGAGTCATACCGGCGACTCTCGGGCAAGTCACTGGTACTGTAGATAGCTGTTGAAATTACTGGCACACATTTTTGTGTGACATTTGGGATCGCATGGCAGAAACAAAGCGCAAAGCAACAACCCGTCCGGTAAATCGGCGAGGTATGACCAAAGGGCAGATTCGAGAAGAACGACGAACTCGGAGTCGGGCGCGAGCACGACGGAAACGCATCCTCATCGGATCCGCCGGGCTACTTTTCGCAATCGTATTTATTGCCGCTCTAGTGGTTCCGAGAAACACGCAAACAACGCCGATCCCCGGTGTCAACACGGGCGGTCACATCGCACTCGACGTTAACGACGGTGATGATCACATCGATGCCACCGGACCTTACGATGGGACTTACTCGGTTGTTCCTGCAACGTCAGGTCCACACTGGGCAAGCGCGAGCACACCTGTCGGCGTATCGGCTCCGGCGCGCTGGGGGCGATATGAAGCTGTGTTACCGGACGAAGTTCTGATTCATAACCTCGTGCATGGTGGTATCGGATTCCACTACGACTGCGAAGAAGTGTGCCCGGAGATCGTTAAGGCACTTGATGATATTATTCCTCTCAACCCTTCGCAGTACCTCATGGCTCCTTACCCGGGTTTACCCAGCAAAATCGCCATCACTTCATGGCGGCATCATCTGTATCTGGACGAAGTGGATACCGATCAGATTCTGTTGTTCATTGATGAGTATCAGAATCGTGGACCCGAAAGCGTTCTCTACAACGAGTATTAGGGTTCGCCCAGCACTGCTTGGGTGACCACCAGTAGCAAGAACAGAAAGCACCGAATGTTTCTCGCAAAGATTCACGTATCGCTAAAGCCCACAGTCAACGATCCGCAGGGTTTGACGATCGCGCGTGCACTCGGCCGACTGGGTTTCGATTCAGTCGATTCGCTGCGCGCCGGCAAGTACTTCGAGGTGAAGATCGACAGTAGCGATCAGACTGCGGCAGAAACCGACGTTGAGTTGATGTGCGTGAAGTTGCTCGCCAACCCCGTTATCGAGACGTTTACGTACGAACTCGAAGCAGTTTAGTTCCGTCGTCTGAGATTTTCGATAACTAGCCCAGATACAGCGGTGCCTTAATCGGTTAGCGTGCCCTTGGTGCTTGGCACACCGTCGGGGTTTCGTTCATCGATTCGCGAAGCGTCTTTGAGCGCACGTGCGAACGCCTTGAACGCCGATTCGATCATGTGGTGCTCGTTCTGACCAGCCAGTACACGAATGTGTAAGCAGAACCTACCTTCGATCGCCATTGCTTCGAAGAAATGGCGTGCAAGATCCATAGGGAATTCACCAACATTGTTGCCGGTGCCCATGTTCACGACTGCGTAGCCACGACCTGAAAGATCGAGTACAGCGTGGGTTAGGGCTTCGTCCAGAGGGCAAGTCCGGTCGGCCATTCGCACGATTCCCTTGCGATCACCGAGTGCCTGATCGATTGCCCTGCCCAGTACGATTGCTGTGTCCTCGACCGTGTGGTGCGATCCGGTTTCGAGGTCGCCGTTCGCTTCCACTTTGAGATCGATCAAACCGTGTCGAGCGATTTGATTAAGCATGTGCTTCAGGAAGCCGACAGGTGTATCGACATCCACTTGTCCGGTACCGTCAAGATTGACGGTTACCGCTATTTTGCTTTCGCCAGTCTCGCGGACATTGGTTGCTACGCGAGCTTCTCTTTCTGGCATGCCTGTCCCTTTGATCTCACAATTTACATCGCTTACATATTTTCGACGCTACTACGATGCTAACTGCCGGAGAGCTGACTAAACAACGATTCTGAGTGCGTCGATTAACCGGTCTGTCTGTTCCGGTGTACCAGCACTCATCCTTAGCGAGGCGTCCAGAACGCTCTGAGAGAACTTACGAACGAAGATTCCATGCTCGGCAAGCCCGGCATACGCCTCTTCAGCAGTACGACGATCGAATCGGCAAAGCAAGAAGTTTCCTTCAGAAGGGTAGTACGAGATACCTTCCATTTCACCGATCGCGTCTTCCAGACGCTTACGTTGCTCTACAAGACTCGATGCTCGTTCAAGTAGTTCTTCTTTGTGCTCGAGTGCTGCTAGTACCGCAGCTTCCCCCGCGATGTTGATGTTGTATGGCTGTTTGATATCCAGAAGGTGTTGAATCAAGTTTGCCGAAGCGATGGCGTAACCAACTCGAAGGCCAGCAATACCTGCCCATTTGCTGAACGAGCGAAGAATTACGAGGTTTTCGTACTCCTCTAGCAAGTGGCACAGGGTGCTGCCGGAAAACTCGTAGTACGTCTCATCGACACATACAACCAATCCCGTGTCGAGCAGTGCACAAGCATCGGATTCGGTTAGTAAATTCCCGGTTGGGTTGTTCGGAGAGGCAAGGAACACGATGCGTGCTGATTCATCGATAACCTCCAACATGGCTGGGATATCGATGTCCCACGAACTATTCCGGGGAACAGAAACGATCTCCGCGTCTGCCATATTTGCTGAGAAGGCATACATACCAAAAGTCGGCTTGCAGTCGATTACTTTCTGACCGCGTTCAACAAATAAACGCATCAGTAGGTCAATAATTTCATCACCACCAGCACCCGCAACGATCCGTTCGACCGGCTGATTGGTGTACTCGCTCAACGCAGCACGAAGTTTCCGTTGTTGAATATCTGGGTATAAGTGCAGATCGAGATTGGTCAGCGCATCGGTTATTTTGTCGAAAGCCCCGTACGGATTTTCGTTGGCGTTTAGGCGAATGACTTCCTCAGGTTTGATCCCTGCTTTGCGGGCGAGTTCCACCGACGGATCGACACCGTGGTAGCTCGCAATCTTGGCCATGTGCGGCCGCATTAGGTCTTCTAGTTGTGACATGTTGGGAAGTGTGACGTATCTCAAGCTTATTCGCCAACAATATGGCGACGGCGATATTCGGATGCAGCTGCATGTCCATGCAAACCTTCGAGTTTCGCCAGCAATTCAGCGTCCTTCGACAGTTTGAGGAATGTGTCGTCATCAAAAGTTAGCACGGGTGTCACCCGCACAAAATTACGCACCGACAGGGCCGATGTGAATCTCGCTGTGCCGGCCGTAGGCATTACGTGCGAGGGTCCGGCAACATAGTCGGCCATAACTTCAGCCGACCATTCGCCTACAAATAGACCACCTGCGCTGGTGACTTTGTCGACGAGATTATCGGCATCGGCGGTCAGCACACAGAGGTGCTCGGGAGCGGCTGCATTGGCTACATCGACCGCTTCAGACGTGTTAGTCACCACTACGGCGACACCTCGATTGGAGAACGCGGCTCTTGCGGTGCACTCACGGGGTAGTTCCGCCAACTGGATTTCGATCTCTGCTTCGGTTTTCTCGACGATATCTTCTGAAAGGGCAACCAGTATCGGCATCGCAATGGTGTCGTGTTCTGCCTGTGCAATCAAATCTGACGCGATAAATCGTGGATCTGTCGAATCATCGGCGATGACAAGGGTTTCTGTCGGCCCGTAAAGCCCGTCGATTCCTACATCGCCAAAGACGAGTTTCTTCGCTGCTGTCACCCATGCACTTCCAGGACCACAAATGAGATCGACAGACGGTACTGACTCGGTTCCGTACGCGAGTGCAGCGATGGCCTGAGCACCACCAAGTTTGAACACTCGGGAAGCACCGGCAATTTTTGCTGCAGCGAGCACCGCAGGGTGCGGCATCGAGTTTCCCGGTGCCGGAGTAGCGACGATGATCTCTTCAACTCCGGCTACTTTGGCGGGAACCACGGTCATGATAACCGTAGAGGCTAGCGGAGCGGTGCCGCCGGGAACGTATGCAGCCACCGAGCCAAGTGGTGTAACTCGTTCGCCGTACTTACCGGAGCCGTCACACCAGCTTGTTGGCACTCCCATGCTCTGGAATTTCCGAACACGCTCCGCAGCAAGTTCGAAGGCTTGGATCGATGCGGGATCAAGATTTTCGAATGCTGAATCGATTTCGGATTGCGGTACTTCGAACGTATCTGGAGATGAGCCATCGAGAGCGGTGTTGATTCGTATCAGGCCGGTATCACCTTCGTTGCGGACAATCTCGATCACTCGTGCAGCGAATTCATTCGGTGAAACTTTGTCATCGAACAGCCCGCGACCATTAGATAGCACAGCTTCTGCAGGCATATTGCGCTCGCGTTTGAAGTGCTCGATGCCAGCGGCCGCCCCAATTATTCGTTTCACGGCTATTCGTCCGATTCCGAGAACGGTTTCAGGTTTTCGACGAGACGATCGTAGGCATCGCAGCGATCTCGATACACGTACTGCACATCGTTGGCAGCGATTCCAATTCCGCCGAGATCACGGAAGTGACTAACAACATCCGCTAGATCGGATTTTCGTACCAACACCTGAACTGTGTACCAGTTCTTTTGTTTCCCGGTGTGTACAGCTGAAATTGTCGGTCCATCAAGGCCACCGAGTTCACGGCGCCTCATGACCTGGCGAGCGACTTCGTCCTCCGATTCGCCCTGGATGTCGCCGGTAACCCGCTGGTATTTGCGAGCGCGCAGGCTTGCTTCGATCTTTTCGAGAATACGTCTTGTGTTCGCAAGCTTGTCGGGATCGCTCGCGAGAGCCTGACCATTTCCGACGATCACTGATTGCGACTCAATAACCGTGCCATCGACGAGAATTCGCAGCCCGTTCTCTCGAAGAGTCGTACCGGTAGCAGTGATATCGGCAATTATGTCGGCATAACCCATTACAGGAGCTGCCTCGAGTCCTCCTGAGACGTGGACCATCGATACGTAGTTTACGCCGTTCTGGTTCAGATATCGCTTCACCAGCCGTTCATATTTGGTTGCAATGCGAAGATCGCGACCTTTCGAACGAAATTCCAGTGCAATATCGGCGAGATCAGCCATACTAGTGACATCAAGCCAGGAATCGGGAACAGCGATAACCAGCTTGGAATCGCCGAATCCGAGACCATCGTGCAGCAATACCGTATCGCCGCGTTCCAGACGCGATTCGTAGTAACGATCGAGACCGACAATACCGATATCGGCACTGCCGCCGTCGATTTCGATCGTGATATCAGATTGTCGTTGGAACAATATGTCGACACCAGGCAACGATGGAATGTCGGCGGTGTAGCGACGCGAGTTAGCTCGCCTGACTGCGAGACCGCAGTCGGAAAGCAACTTCGACGTGCCGTCGAACAATGCACCGGTAGATGGGAGAGTGAACCGGAGACTACTCATTTCACCTCTTGCCCATCGGAAGTCGATCTGGAGTTTTCAAAATCGATAGCGGCGCGTTTGCCTGCCGACCTGAGTTTGCGTGCCTTTTCTACCGCTGCAGTGATTGATCCCAACTCAGCAGCAGACACTAGTACTGTTTCGCTTGTCTGGTCTGGTGTCTGCTCGAGTGAAACTAGAACAGCATCGAGGTTGTAGGCGAAACCGAGCGAAGACACGTCACGGTCATATCCGAGTGCACGGGTAAGACCGTCATATCGACCTCCTCCACCGAGGATTTCGCGCTCATCCTCGCCAGAGTAAATGTCGAACAGCATCCCGGTGTAGTAGGCGATACCACGAGCCATACCGAAATCGACGTTGATTCGTTCGGTGGACACGCCTTCAAGTTCCGCAGACGAGAGCACGTCGCTTAGATTGGAGATAATTCCCTCTGAAACTCCTGCTGCCGAGAGCACGTCACCACCTTCTGGCAAGGCTGTTTTAGCAGGCCCACGAATCTGCGAAAGCTGCGAAAGCATTTCCAGTGCTCGTTTGAAATCGGCTGGATTATCGGCCTGAGACATCTTTCGTGCCAGCCGTGCCACGATATCTTCGGGAGTTCGCGCTCCGGTGTTTTTCCCAAGAGGAGCACCGATGCCTTCGGCCATCACCTGTTCAATTGTTGAGGCTATTCGTTCGCGATCGGCGGCGGCCTGAGCGTCGTCGACTACTGCGTCGGAGATAAATCCAAGAGCAGTAGCTTTTTCCGATACAGCGTCGAACTCACCGCTTTTCAACTCACCAATACTGTTGATCAAGAACAATTTCGCACGTTCAGAGAGATTGAACTCAGTGAGAGCCGCCTGTACCACGCCGACGTGCCCGACCACGATTCTTGCGTTGGAAATTCCGAGTGCATCAAGACCCTCAAGCGCCATCGTTATGACTTCGCCATCAGCGGATGGTGCTGGTGCTCCGATCAACTCGGCGCCCAACTGCGTGAACTGGCGAGTTTTATCGCCATCCTCATCCTCGGGACTGGCGTAACGAAACACTGGTCCGTCGTACATCAGCCGAATCGGGCCGTTGCCAGCACCGTTATCGGCAGTTTGCCTGAGGATCGCAGAGGTGAATTCAGGTCGAAGACTGACGTCGAGCCCACCCGGTTCGGTAAATCCATACAAGCGTGACGAAAGCGCTCCGCCCGATTTGCGGATGTAGAGTTCAGTCTGCTCAAGAATTGGAGTTTCTGCACGGTCGTAACCTCGCATACCAAATATGCCACGCAGAACCGAAGTTGCCGCATCACGTGCAGCAAGCTCTTCTGGACCTGAGTCCCGCATGTTGGGGAGCCGTCGTACCGGCTTAAATTGAGAGGTCATCTGTTAGATAATTATGTGCGATAACGCCAGTGAATTTGCGAGTACAAGCAATCAATTCTAATCGAGTTTGCCTAAACTGAACCACAACTGGAACCAAGAACCGTGTAATTTGTCGAAGTCCCTATCGTTCGTTCGCTGCGGTGTGAATCAGTTTCGAGTACGTAAAAATGAGTCTTCGTGAACGTAGAGTCGCAGTTGTTACAGACTCCGCCGCGGCGCTTGGTCCAGAGCAGATCGCAGAGCATCACCTGTTCGTACCTCGAATGGAAATAACTATCGACTGCAATACGCTCGTCGATGGAACGAACGCAAAGTTGCGAGATTTTTATGCTCGACTTGCGACTTCTGCGAACGTTCCGACCACCTCTGCCCCAAAACCGGCCGAATACCTCGAAAAGTTCCGAAGCGCGGCTGCAACGGCGGAAAGCATTTTTTGTGTGAGCACTTCGGCCAAGTTGAGTGCCGCTTACCATTCAGCGATGGTTGGAGCTGAACTGCTCATTGACGAACTTCCGACGCATGTAGTACGTGTGTTCGATTCTGGAACAACGGCCAGTTCACAGGCGTTGATTTCAACCGCAGCAGCTCGCGTCGCCGATTCCGGCGGGACTATCGGTGAAGTCACCGATGCTGCCAGAACAGTTGCTAACAAGGTCCGTTTGGTTGCCATGCTCGACACTCTTCGGTTCGTCCACCGTAGTGGGCGGGTTCCGAAGATTGCGGTTTGGGCTACGAACGCGCTGAACATTAAACCCGTGATGGAATACTCAACCGGTCGAATCGGCGCGATAGCTCGGCCGCGCTCGGTTCAGAGAGCGATCAACCGTATTCAATCGGAAATGACGAACGATCTTGCCGGAAGGCCGGCTCACATCAACGTTATGCACGCCGGTGCGCCCGATCGAGCAGAGATCATTCGTAGCTGGGCAGTAGAAGATTTCGAATGCGCTGAGCTATTCGTTACACAGTTTCACCCGTTCATGGGTGCACATACTGGTCCGGGTTTAGTCGGCGCTTCGTGGTGGGCCGAGTAATTAAAATGACCGATTGACTGCTCGATGCCCTAAGCGCGTTTCAGCCTTTATCGAAGCCCCACACACGCGCTGCCGTTCCGCCCAGTACCCAATCAACGTCGTCACCCATGGCAAACGCCGGATGATTCCTGACGCCTTCGAGCGCATTGCCATAGCCTTCACGACCGGCACTCGGCGGGTAGTCGCTGCCCCACATCATTCGATCGGCTCCGAAAGCTTCGTGCGCCATCTCGAATAGCGGTGGGATGTTGTCGAACCGGAAATCGGGCAACAGGATCGGCGGTCGACGTGTGATTTCACCCAATCCTGGAACCTTGAGGGTGATGTTCGGACGTTGTGCGCATTTGAGTGCCGACTCGTAGTCGGTGTACGGCGGATCAGTGATTCCGACGCCTGCGAGGTGCTCGATCACGATCTGTGTATCGGGGCAATCATCGATGATCTTTTTGAAAGTTGGTGCAGAGAATTGCTTCGCGTTACCAAGTGAACTGATCGCCAGTCCCAGCTCACCAGCCCGTCGCCAGATATCTGTCACATCCGAGAGTGCGTCAAACGCGCCGTCGGGGGCAATACGCACCCCGGCAGCACCCTGCCCTGCCAACTTCTCGAGCGTTCCAAGCGGATCTGGATCAGTCGGGTCGACCATCACGACCACTTTGAAGCGATCACCGCGCTTGGCAGCTTCTTCGAACAGGTAGTCGTTGTTGTACGTTCCACCGTGCTGAATGAGCACCGCAGCATCGACACCCACCTGATTCATCTCGAACTCAAGCGATTCGATGGGCAGGAACCAGTTTTGCCCTGCGTGGCAATGGGTGTCGATGATCATTTGCGGTAGCTCGCTACTTTTTCTTTGGATTTTCTCTGGGTCTGGTGATGCGTTCTACCTAAGTGGCGATTTCCATGCCGGATGTACCGACACCGGAACCTTCTGCAAGCACGAGGTCGTCTATTACTTTCTTGAGATCCGCCGACATCTCCCAGTCACCGCCAAGGTTTTCAGTTGCTTCGGCGGGAGTTACTGATCCCGCCAACGCAACGCTAATCGAATCGTTGGCGAGTACCCAGGCGATAGCTAGCTGCGGAATCGTCTTACCGTGGTCGGCTGCGATTACTTTCAGCTTTTCAACGACAGCAACGTTCGCAGCAAGGTTATCGGGACCCCACGAACTGATGCCGAAGTTCGCTCCGCCGCGGCGCCAATCGTCGTCTGCGAACGTCTTGTCGGCACCCCACGTGCCGGTCAGGAGTCCGTGTGATAGCGAGCCATAAGCCATGATTCCCATGCCGTTTTCTCGAACATAAGGCATCACTTCGGCTTCGGGACGTCGGTCGAAGATGTGGTACCCGATCTGGTTCGTAATGATCTGACTTGTTTCTCGACTCTCGGCCATCATGGCAACGCTGAAGTTGGAAACACCAGTGTGGCAGATTTTGCCTGCCTTCTTCGCTTGCTCGAGAGCCTCCATCGGCTCCGAGAAAGCACGTGTGTGATCGGGCCAGTGGATCAGGAAAAGATCGATGTAGTCGGTCTGAAGCCGTTGCAGGCTTTCATCGATCGAAGCGAGCAAACGTTTCGGATCCGAGTCAGAAACGGTAGCGGCGCGATTGTCGGGATTGTCTCGAACCCATTCTCGTGCACCCTTGGTGACCAGAACTACGTCTTCACGAATGCCCTTTAGCGCCCTGCCCATCAGCGTTTCGCCGTAACCCCATCCGTACACGGCCGCGGTATCGAACAACGTGATGCCGTTCTCGTACGATGCGCGCGCAGCGGCTATCGCCTGGTCGTCATCGAACGCGCCGTACATTCCGCGGCCCATAGGCCACCCGCCGTATCCAATGACGGAGGTTTCAAGCCCTGAGTTACCAAACATTCGCTTTCGCATTACTAATCCTGTCTGTTTTATTGCCGATTATTAGATGAAATATTATGACGATCGGCATCGAATTCGATTACTTATCCAAACGTAACGTTGCCTTCTGGATCGACTCGTTTTACGGCTCCCGATCCAGTGAACGGTCCAGCACTGATAGTCACCGATAGCGTCTTTCCGGCAGCGATGTTCAGAGCGGTACCATTTTCTTGGGCTTGTTTTATACCGCCATTTCCGAAGCTTGTGCAGGGTTCAAGACCCGCGTTGTAGCATTTTCCGTACCACGGATATCCGTATCCACCGCCAAAATTACGCCAGTACCAGAGGTACTTGAACGTCTCGACCGGATAGCTGACCGCCCAACCGAGATTGGTGTCTCCATTCAATAATGCATACCAGCCTTCGGTCATCTCGGTCATGTAAGCCATGTCCAGAGATCGATCCTCTTTCGGCGGAATGCGCGTGAAATCCAACACGGAACCATCTTTGGCGTTCATATTAGGCCAGTCACCAGTGAAGTCAGGCTCTATTTTCGAATTTGGATCTATACTTTCCGGATGACTTAACAGCTTGGAATCAGGTAAATACAGCCGGGCTTTATCCGACAAAACAGGCGGGCCGATTGCTATATGTTCTAGCCAGACGATGTCGAGATCTTCCTCTCCTTCATTGGTGACCGATTCTTCAACTTTGAGCGTTGGCGAACCCGCAACCAGCGATAGCGTCTTTGAAATTTTCATCGGCATGCGCAAGCTTTTCGCCGTAAAGCGAACACTAACCTTGTACGGTGTGTCCTCAACAACCTGTGCATCCCAGGGTATGAGGCTCACGTCACCGTGAATTCCGTAATCAGCCCCGTAGATCTGATCTGGGTAACCACCATGCGGGACAACTGTTTGCCAGCCACCTTCGTAGAAATCGAGCCAGATCGAACTGGGATCACCCGTTGGCGGTACGGTTGTTTTGGGATCTCGGACTCCCCACGGTGTACGCCACATGAAGTCGGTATCGGTCGGCTTGTGTACAAAGCTGTAGATGTCGGCACCTTTGTCGGCAAGTACCGTCACACACACGATTTCGTTTTCAAGAACAACCGTTTTCAGCCCCCGATAGGTCCATGCGTCCGAAACACGACATCCTGTCGTTCGTTCTTCTTGATAGTGCATATTGACTTCTAGTTCCTCAGGAAATTGGCTGAATAACGATTCTGTAAATGTCTTTGTTGGGATCGAGCATTCGTTCGAAACCGTCTTCCATTGCCCTGCTGAGCGGGACGATCTCCGAGATTAGCGGTTTGACATTGATCTTTCCGCTTCCGACGAGCTCGACAGCGGCTTCAAGATCACCAGGTGAAGTAGCGACTGAGCCGATGATGGTGAGTTCGGGGCCCACAACGTTGTTGAAATTGATTTCGGGTGTAGTCGAGTAGATACCGATGAGTAGAGTTGTTCCGCCACGGCGCGTCCACTCGATCGCTATGCGCGGAGTTTCTTTCGCACCTGCAGTTTCGACCGCTATATCAGGTCCAATCCCTCCGGTGAGTTCGAGTATATTGGCACCTGCTGCGCTCTCGTCGCGAGAACTTATGACTTCGTCGGCGCCAAGTTCCTTTGCGAGAGTAAGGCTCTGTTCCCGAATATCGAGCGCTATTACACGCGCTCCTGCTGCCTTGAACGCCTGAACTGATAACAGCCCGACGGTGCCGCACCCGATTATCGCTACATTATCGCCCGGTCGCACACCAGATCGACGAACCCCGTGTACTGCAACCGTCGCTGGTTCAAGAAGTGGGCCCTCGGTATCCGAGATACTGTCGGGCATCGGAACAAGCTTTCCAGCAGGCCAAACCATGAACTCAGCGAGTCCACCATCCGCCATGAACCCTGCGACGGCCATATTTGGGCATACAGACTGTTGACCACGTATGCACCAGAAGCAGGTTCCGCAGGTAAGTACGGTGTTAATCGCAACCCGGTCGCCAACTGCGACGTTGTCGACGCCATCACCCAGTTCAACTACGGTTCCTGCGGTCTCGTGACCGATCACGAGCGGAGTCTGCTTACCTGTCATCGCGTTCGGAGAGCCGTGCTGCACCCAGAGAGGACCATACTGCCACTCTTCAATATCGGTTGCGCAGATCGACGTACCGGTTATTCGAAGTTTTGCTTCGCCGGGTCCAGGTGAAGGCTCTGGAATATCTTCAAGACGCAGATCTTTGTTGTCGTGATAAACGATTGCTTGCATGTAGTTTTTTCGATCGAGTTCGCTTTGCTATGAATTTCGACGGAATTCTACACGGGGGACAACATGACGCAATCGGCCGTTTGATGAGGAATTGCCTCATCGATTAGTGCTAACATCCCGCCGCGAAATCAATTCAAATCGAACACCGTAGCCACCGTATTCGATTGCTACCCAGGCGATATTCAACCCCAACAACCCAGGAGATGGAAATGAAAGCCAGTCCGAAGATTACAAAAGTGTCAGTCACCACATACGAGCATGAGTTGGAAAATGTTGGTAAGGACTACAACACGTTCAACATGGTCTACGAGGCAGGATCGAAACTAACCCAGACCGGGACGATCCTTCAGATTCACACCGATCAGGGAATCGTTGGTGAATACCCTGAGATCGGACGGGCTATTGGCGACGTTCAAACGGTTGCGCAATATCTGATTGGTAAAGACGTACTTTCTCGTGAGAAGATCTACAACGACACCAAACGCGGACTGCGACACGGCGCTATGTTGGGTGTTGGGGTGATCGATATCTGCCTGTGGGACATCGCTGGCAAACTGTACGACGAGCCGCTTTATCGACTACTGGGTGGCGAAAAAAAGGCGTTGCCTGCATACGCCTCGACGCTTCATGGTGACGAAAACGGTGGTCTGCAGACTCCTCAGGATTTCGCCGACTTTGCCGAGCAGTGCTACGAGATGGGATATCGATCATTCAAGGTTCATGGCTGGGGACTCGCAGGGAGCAATATTCAGCGCGAGGTGGACAATGTCCTCAATCTTGGTAAGCAGTTTGACGGTCGAATGGACCTGCTGATCGACCCCGCCTGCGAGATCAAGAATTTTGGTGATGCTCTGAGGCTTGGTCTTGCCTGTGATGAAGCGAATTTTTTCTGGTGGGAGGATCCGTACCAGGATGGGGGTGTTTCGCAGTTCGCACATCGCAAACTTCGCCAAATGGTGAAGACGCCGTTGCTCCAAACAGAGCACATTCGCCTGCTTGAGCAGCACGTCGACTTTATCGTGGCTGAGGGGACTGATTACGTTCGAGCCGGTGCACACGAAGACGGTGGTGTGACTGGCGCAATGAAAATCGCCCACGCGTCCGAAGGATTCGGCCTGGATGTGGAATTGCATGGTCCTGGACCGGTTCACCGTCACATCATGTCTTCGATACGAAACACCAACTTCTTCGAACTTGGACTCGTTCACCCGAAGGTGAAAACAACCAGAGCACCGGTCTATCTCGGCTACAACGATGATCTCGATGGCATCGATAGCGAAGGCAATGTCTACGCACCAGACGGTCCCGGCATCGGTGTTCCGCTCGATTGGGACTGGATTCGTGCCCATCAAACCGATGAAGGTGTTCTGGCAGAAGTGTAGTCCGAGTCAGCTTAAAACCAGAGGGCAAGAAACAGGTGGCTCGCACATAGTTCCCGCCTCTTTGATTAGTAACAAATCTAGATCGTGCTCACTTCACCATCTTGCGAGATGTGAGATACGCCGGTCGTGCTTTCGTAGATGACTGCTCGAACTGTCGCCGATTTAGTCTCGCCCGGTTTGAAGATCATTGAGGTTCGCTCGTCAGTTCCCGGCTCGGGTATTCCTGAACTTAGGCTCGTGAACGGCTCGAGACCAACGTTGTATGTGCGACCGTACCACGGGTATCCAAAAGCACCGCCAAAGACCTGCCAGTACCAGAGGTACTTGAACGTATCGACAGGGTAGGCAAGCCCGAAGCCAACGCCACGATCGGGATTAGTGACGGCGTACCAACCCTCTTTTTGGTTTTTGAATACCGAGTAGTCCTGAACACGGTCGGATTTCGGAGGGAAACTCGCCATATCTACATCGTCTCCATCAGGATCGACTGCGTTTGGCCACGTGCCAACGTGACCGTCCTTGAGGCGATCTCCCCACCCCGGAGGTACGAAATGATCGGCAGCAGCCATATCAAGGCGGCAGTTTGGAGACAGGAAAGGATCGCCGAATGCAACGTGCTGCCCCCACTGCGCTTCGGACTCTTCTTCAGCCTGATTCGTAAGCGTGTCTGTCACGGTGAGAACGGGACTGTCAGATTGCATTGTTACAACTTTTTCGATCCAAAACGGCGTGCGTACTGTTCTCACACTGAACTTTGCGCTAACTCTTTCCGGGGTATCTTCAACGATCACAGCGTCCCACGGCATCAGAGTCGCCTCGGTATGCTGTCCGAGATCAGCGTTGGCGTACTTCTGTGGAGGCCCACCAGTTGGAGCGATGGTCTGCCATCCGCCGATATAAGCGTCGTGCCAGATGTTGTCACCATCACCTGTTGGGGGCGTAGAGAGACCCTGGTTCCTGACCGACCACGGTGTACGCCACATGAACTCGGTGTCAGTCTTCTTGTGGATGAATTCGAATACGTCGGCACCTTTGTCTGCGATCAGCGAGACCTTTAGCAATTCGTTTTCGAGAATTACGGTTTTGAGTCCCCGGTACGTCCATGAATCCGAGATCCGGCAGCCGGTTGTTCGTTCATCCTGGTAGTGCATATCATTCTCGTCTCAGTGCAGGGGTAATGTCCGTAAAATTTTGATGGGTAACATACATGATGTTGATCCCGGTGTAATTTCGCAACTCCGCAACCGTATCGGGTGCAAAGCTGTCCGATTTATGGAAGAATCAGTTGTCAAGGTGCTGAGTGCCCCGTCACGGTACAGATGTGAAGTGTGTGTGTACGAATTTTGTAGAGGTGACTAGTTAATTGGCTCGAATATTTGTCGTTGATGACAGCCCCGATGTAAGGCTCGCACTCGCTACTTTGAAAGCCGATACTCTCACCAGCCCTATCCCGGTCATCATGGTTACCGCTAAATGCCGACCGGAAGACATGGCGATGGTACGTTCGATCGGAACTGTTGAGTACATCACCAAGCCTAAGGCTGACGGTGGCGTCAAACTCCGAGGCGACTGGGCAATTGCTGCGGATCACGAACATAAGAGCCCCCAGTTCATCACCTGAGGCGAGTCTCCCATGTCCGGCACCGCGGTTGTACTTGTCCTACTGGCGGCACTCTGTCACGCCTCCTGGAACATTCTGGTTCGCAAATCCCCTGTACCTGAGATCACGAACTGGTTCATGGCGTTTCTCGGTGGTGTTGTTGTGCTTCCGTTCGCGATCTATCTACTTGTTACCAAGGCGCCATCTGCAACCGGATGGATTTTCGTCGTTGGGACAATAATCCTTCATATTGGTTACTTCTTTACTCTTGGGCGAGCGTACAAACATGGCGATCTCTCAGTCGTATATCCAGTCGCAAGGGGGCTTGGTGTGGTACTGATTCCGGTGTTCGGAGTGCTAATCCTGAAAGAGTCGGTTTCGATCCACGCTGCACTTGGAATTGCCGCAATATTTCTCGGGGTTGTGGTAGTTGGTGCTTCGTCATCTGAAGGGCTCAAAGTCTGGTTGCGACCACGTGCGCTGCTGGCTGATCGAGGGGTGATGTTTGCGATCGCTACTGGCATTCTAATTGCCGGCTATTCGAACTGGGACAAGCAAGGCATCGAATATGTTGAACCCCTGCTCTACATGTTCATGGTGCAGTTGGGTGGATCTCTTGGCATTCTGCCGATACTTCGCAGAAGCTACAACATATCGGATTTTTCCGATGAACTCAGAAATCACTGGCGCGTTGCGATTGCGGGTGGCCTGCTGCAATTTTCTTCATATGGACTTGTATTGAGTTCATTCCGAATCGCGCCGGTGAGTTACGTTGGTCCGTTTCGAGAACTGGCGATCGTGTTCGGTGTTCTACTTGCAGCAATTGTTTTGAAGGAATCTGTCGGTTCGAACAGGATTGCCGGAGCGGCCACGATTGGTGTCGGCGCAATCGTCGTGGCTCTTGCCCCTTAGAAGCCGAGTAGTCGTTGAAGGTTGCAGCCTTTGACCTTTGCTCGGTCCGCCTCAGTCCAGTGCGATAGATGGGAGTCGACGATACCGGGTGTCCCGCTGCCCCACACCATTCGGTCGGGACCGAAAGAATCGGCAACCCATCGGCTAAACGGGATCACGCTTTCGTAGAGTGGTTCGTCGGTGGCGTAGTGATTGAGTCCTGAGAGCTTCATGTAGACATTGTCGAGTTCGCTCATCCGGATCGTGTCGGAATACTCAGGTCCTGATCCAAATTTAGCTTCCGCCATATGATCCACGAGTACGGTGAATTCACTGAATTCTCTAGCGAGTTTCGCTGCCTGAGCCGCATAGTCGGGACCGATGTGAAGTTCAATAATCAGACCCAGTTCGCCAGCCGTTTTCCACAGTTCTCGTACGTTGGCGTCGTCGAAGGAGTCGAGATACGTTCGCTTGCCCTCGTGAGCGTGGAACCGGAACGCTACGAGAGACTCTCCATAGTCACTTACGAGCTGCTTCAGCTTTGCTGGAGCAGCATCGTCCTTCGGGTAGAACAGTGCAGTCGTCTTGAACAAATCAGGGCGCGCTGCCACGCAATCTAGAGCCAACCTGTGATCATCCCCGTAAGGTTCCGGATGAACCAGCACAGCCCGGTCGATCTTTTCGTGGACCATCCGTTCGAGGTATTCAGCAAGCGGATCGGGCGTTAGTTGCTTTACGGCTGGTGTGTACGCGGCTCGCTCATGGAAAGGGTATCGCTCAGTATCTGAACTGAACATGTGGACATTCCATTCGATGATCATTTTTACTCACTTGTTTTTGAATCAAGGTAGGGATAAATCGGTGTGTTTGAAGCATTCTGCACGCATAAGGTTCGATTTGCATTGCCATGTGATTAATTGAGTCGTGAATGGCGAGCAAGTCGGGTTTGCCAACTGCGAGGACATTCTGCGCTAGTAAACCTACTTCACTCACATTTGAGAATGATCGGATCGCTCCGAAATTCTGGACGCGCCCGACAAGGTGTAGGCTATGCTGCAATTTAACGGGATCACAAAGTCATTTGCTCCCACAACCGTCCTCGACAACGTGAATGCGGGTTAAAATATCGTGTTGGTAGATCCAACGGCGCGGGTAAATCGACGATTTTGAATATCGTTTCTGGAGAGATTCACCCCGACAGCGGTTCTGCTCTTGTCGCTTGCGAACCTTCGTTGATAGTTCCGCAAATTTCATCTGGTGGATAGATCGACGTGGCGACGCGAGTACCTTGAGAAAACTCCTCGATCTCTGCGAACTCGAAGCTAGCGGTGCGTTAATCTAGAACATATATTCCTCAACACGTTTCGGACGCGTCAAATCAGGTGTCATTGAGAATGACCACGCTTGACAAATTGACGATGTCGAATCTCGCCCATATTATTGATAACTAGTTCTACTCCCTGAGAGGATTCAGATTCCTTCTGCTATTCCTTCAGGTTGTCGGTGAATCAACGAGCTTCGGATCAGGAGCTGCTGTTGTCACTCCCGGCCGGACTGCCGGAAGTGATCTATGCAACACCTTCCGTTGAGAGGTCCAGTCTAGAAATTGCCAAATGTCCAGTCCCTGCGTTGTAAAGAGTGTGGTCGTGACTACCCAGAAGAGCCGATCTATGTTTGCGACTTTTGTTTTGGTCCGTTGGAAGTTAACTACGACTATGACGAAATTGCCAAAACCTTAAGCCGTGAATCGATTCAGGACGGCCCATTGACCATCTGGCGATACGATCAGCTTCTTCCCGCCAGCCGTGACAATGCCGTAAATATTGGTGCTGGCATGACCCCCCTGCTCAAAGCCGACAATCTCGGCAGAGAGCTAGGGCTGAACAACCTATGGATCAAAAACGACGCGGCTAACCCAACGCACTCGTTCAAAGACCGAGTGGTTTCTGTTGCTTCAACTAAGGCGATCGAGTTCGATTTCGACACCATTGCATGTGCTTCTACAGGAAACCTCGCTGGAGCAACCGCCGCCCATGGAGCTAAAGCCGGGATGAACACGATGGTGTTTATACCTGCAGATCTCGAGAGCGGAAAAGTTCTGGGTGCCGCGATATTCGGATCCGTAGTTCTCGTAAACGGGAATTACGATGACGTAAACCGTTTGTGTTCCGAACTCGGTGACGACCGCCGATGGGCGTTCGTGAATATCAATATGCGCCCGTACTACTCAGAAGGCAGCAAGTCACTCGGTTACGAACTTGCCGAGCAACTTGGCTGGCACGCGCCGCAGCACGTCATTGTTCCGGTGGCATCAGGATCTTTGTTCACAAAGGTATATAAGGGACTCAACGAGTTCGCTTCACTTGGGATTATCGATAGTGCTGATACGAAAATGCACATCGCTCAACCGTTTGGATGCTCACCGGTCGCAAAAGCATTCGTTGAGAAACAGGCGCATCCGAAGCCTGTCGTTCCCGACACGATCGCCAAATCGTTGGCTATTGGCTCCCCTGCCGATGGTTACTACTCCGTTAGTATTGCTAACAAGACTGGTGGTACGGGAACAATTGTTCCGGAATCGGAAATTGCCGAAGGCATGAAACTTCTTGCCGAAACCGAGGGCATCTTCACTGAAACTGCAGGTGGAGTTGTAATCTCAACACTCCGGCGGCTCGTACGCGAAGGCGTAATTGGTCCGGACCAAGAAACTGTTGCTCTTATCACTGGTACTGGCCTCAAGACACTTGAAGCAATCGCTGATTCAGTCGAAACTGTAACCATTGATCCGACAGTTCGGTCATTCGACGATGTCGTGACAGGAGCAGCAGTAGGCTAATGCCATTCCGAAGAGTGAAATTCGTATTCAAAACCGAAAAAATTCAGAGCCCAGTAATATACGAACTCGGGCATAAGTTCGAGGTTGTAACCAACATTCGCCGTGCCGATATCGATTCCGAGAATGGATGGGTCATTCTCGAGATCGAGGGTTCGGTGGATGAAATCGAGAGAGGGTTGGAGTGGGTGAAAGAACAAGGTTCCGAGGTTCATTCTCTGGACGGTGATATTCTCGCCGGCTAGCGACATCGCATACAGCCCACGACCGTAATTATTAAAATAGCGTCAAACATACTTTTAGAAACTGATCGCCTCGACTCAACCCGAGGGAACCCGCAAAGAAACAGGAAAACAGATGGCTGTAACCGTAAAAATTCCAACTCCTCTCAGGAAACTCACCAATGGTGAAACCAGCGTTGATACAGATGGCTCAACCATCGGTGCAATCGTTGATGCTCTTGAGTTGGTGTATCCCGGCATGAAAGAACGGCTGGTCGACGACTCAGGTGAGCTTCGTCACTTTGTCAACATCTACCTGAACGGCGAAGATGTTCGATATCTGGATGGTCTGGCCAGCGCGGTCGCCGACAGAGACGAACTGAGTATTGTTCCTGCAGTCGCTGGTGGACTCAAGTAATCCGACTGGCAACCGCCTCACCTGCTAAAAGTAGTTACATCCGCCTCGTTTGGTTTCACCGAATGAGGCGCTATGTTTTAATATCTGAAGGAAGTATTACTAGACTCGATAAACTGCCAGAAGACAACAATTAACGTCAACATACGACATTACAAGCAGGTGATTGATGAGATGATTCTCGAGATTTAGTCGAGAACGACCTGAACAGCTTCCCGAACGATGTCCTCGGGGACGTCCCTACGGGTTGTCGCCATGCCAGGGCCTTCGAGCAGCACCCAGCGAATTGTTCCGCCGCGAGATTTCTTATCGCTTTTGCTGGCGTCGATAAGTGCGTCGATATCGAGACCTGGCGCTTTGACTGGCAAGCCGTAAGCTTTGAGGACGCTGCGTTGTCGGTCCACAAGCTCAGAATCGATCATGCCGAGCCGCTCGGCAATTCCAGCCGCCGCCATCATTCCGATCGCCACAGCCTCGCCATGCAGGTACGTGCCGTATCCCGAGACGTTTTCGATGGCATGGCCGATTGTGTGTCCGTAGTTCAGCAGTACTCGATCATCACCGGTCTCGAATTCATCGGCTGAGACGATCTCACCCTTAATGGCCACGCTGCGTCGAATCGCATCGACGGGTTCATCGCCTTCGAGAGCAACCATTTGAGGGGCGAGTCGTTCGAACATGTCGAGTAACTGCGAATCGAGTATGAAGCCGTGTTTGACCGCTTCTGCCCATCCTGCTGCCATCTCCCGCGGCGGGAGTGTCTCGATATGCCCGACATCCTGCAGTACTAACCGGGGTTGATGAAATGCACCAAGCAAGTTCTTTCCCTTGGGAATATTGACGCCTGTTTTTCCACCGATAGATGAATCGACCATAGCCGCAAGGCTGGTCGGTACATGTACCACCGCGACCCCTCGCAGCCACGTAGCGGCAGCGAATCCCACAAGATCACCCGTCACACCACCACCCATTGCGACCACTATGTCGCGGCGTTCGGCTCGCAGATCGGCTAGCCATTCGTAGACGATCTGGACAGTTTCGAGATTCTTGTTCGATTCGCTGATTTCGAGTGAAAGAACGTGTGTTTCGTAACCGCCTCGTTCAAGAGCTTCTTGAGCGCGGCGAACGGGATTCGGGAACATTACGTAGTCCGCAATAAGAAATGCTCTACCCTGCAGACCGATTTTCTTCAGTTCGTGACCGAGATCATCCACAACCCCACGGCCGACGATTACTCGGTAGCTGCCCTGGGTTGTATTTACGACAGCTGCAAGATTTTGATCTTGATCAGTCATCTGTTATCCGACTCCGCCATACCGCTGGAACGCCATGCTTCAGCGATTGCTTCCACAACCTGATCATGGGACTTACGTTCTGTATCTATCGTAACGCTAGCGGCCGCATAGGCTTCCTCGCGTTCATCCAGCATATTCCGCAGCTTTTCGATCGGAGCGTCGTCACCCAACAGCGGTCTTATTGCTCGACCACGTTGAGGAGCCGAACTCACGAGTCGCTGGTGGATCAACTCAGGGCTGGCGCTGAGACGAACAATCAGACCGGAAGCCTGCATGATCTTGCGGTTCTCAACACGGATCGGAACACCACCGCCGGTGGATACAACACGCCCCCCCCGGGCGGCAATCTCTGCGAGAATCTGGGATTCTAGATCCCTGAAGAAATCTTCTCCATTTTCCACGAAAATTCGAGGAATCGATTTCCCTGCTCGGTCCTCGATCACGCCGTCCATTTCAACAAATGGCCAGCCAAGAAATTCCGCGACACGCCTACCCGACCGGGTTTTTCCGGTTCCGGAGAGTCCAATCAGGTAGATATTCGGTTTTGCGCCGGTAGGTTCGTTCAAGGTATCTGTTCTCTCGGATACGAGCAGATCGCAGCTTAACCGTTGCCGAAAGCCTGATGAGATTCAATGTATCCGGCACAGTTGCGTTTGATCTCATCCACCGAATCGCCACCGAATTTTTCAAGCACGACATCTGCCAGAACTAGCGCAAGCATCGCCTCTCCAACAGTACATGCTCGTGCGACCTGACAAACATCACTGCGGTTGTACGCTGCTTCGGCAATTTCACCTGTGTTGATATCGACCGAGGGTAGTGGGTTTGTCATGGTCGCGATGGGTTTGATTGCGACGTTCACAACGATAGGGTTGCCGTTGGACATGCCACCTTCGATTCCACCGGCATGGTTTGTAATCTGGCTGAACTTACGAGGATCCGACGGGTCGGGCTCTATTACGTCCTGGACTTCTCTGCCCGGCTTGCGGGTATTGGCGAAACCTGATCCGATTTCCACACCTTTCACGGCGTTAATGCTCATCATTGCCTGGGCAATTTTTGCATCGAGCTTTCGATCCCAGTGAACGTGACTGCCGAGTCCAACTGGCGCACCGAACGCGACAACTTCGAACACTCCACCAATCGTGGTACGATCGGCTTTTGATTTATCGATAGCGATTTTGAACCGCTCGTCTGCATCAGAATCGGAAGCACGAACTTCTGACGCCTCGACCGCATCCCAATCGACATCTTCGGTCGCGACGGCGCGTCCGTCCTGATCACCGGTTGTAACTGCCCGGGAGTGAATGGATATCCCGATTTCCTCGAGTAATCGGCGTGCGACAGATGCAGCAGCCACCCGTGCGGCTGTCTCTCTCGCAGAGGCGCGTTCGAGTACGTTTCTCAGGTCGTGCTGAACGTACTTCAACGCACCTGGGAAATCAGCGTGACCGGGAACGATCTTTGTGTACACCTTCTTATCGCAATCGTCACCTACTTCGGAAACGGACATCGCGTCGGTCCAGTTTGCGAAGTCACGGTTTTCGATCCACATCGCGATGGGCGAACCGAGCGTAACGGCGTGCCTAACCCCCGATCGAATGTCGGCACGATCCTTTTCGATCTTCATGCGACCGCCAGAACCGTAGCCTTTTTGTCGACGAGACATCTGCTTCTCGATGTACTCCTCGGTCAAATTCAGACCAGCCGGAATTCCCTCAACTATTACCGTCAGACCGGGACCGTGAGATTCCCCGGCTGTGAGGTATCGAAATGTCGTCATTCGTATAGGTTCTCGTTAGTTCAATGCGAATAAATAGCAAACATGGTGAGCCTGTAGAAAATCAGGCTTTGCTCATCGATTATAGGCAGTTGCCAGCAACTATTGTTACTAACTGGATTTCAGAGCCTGCTCAATAGCCGTAAACATGATGTCCACCGGTGCTTTCTGACCGGTCGCCATCTCAAATCCTTCGATGCCCTGGAAAACCAGCATTGTGATCCCACCCGCGGCAGTTCCACCGGCTTCTTCGACTTCCCGCAAGAACTTCGTCATTGGCGGTGCGTAGACCGCATCGTACCCCACGGTGTCGGCTGAAATCATGTCAGCAGTGACCGGTGTTGCCATTTCGGCGGGCCCGCCAGCCATCCCAAGTGAAGTCGTGTTCACGAGCAATGTGGCGTATGGAACGAAATTCGAAAGTTCATCTCGGTTCAGTCCGATAGCGTTTGGCTTGAAGCGTCCCTCTGAGAAATACGAAGCGAGAGCCTGAGCTTTTTCGAGGGTTCGATTGGCGATGGTCAGACGATTCACACCGGCTGTTTTCAACGCATACACAATTGCCCGTGCCGCACCACCGGCTCCAAACACAACCGCATCGACGCCTTTGGGATCAAATCCGGCTTTTTCTTTGAGAGCACGCAGGAAGCCGGTACCGTCGGTGTTGTGCCCGACGAGTGTGCCATCACGGTTGAATATCCAGTTGACCGCACCAACAGCTTGAGCTGCCTCAGTAAGCTCATCAACCATCGGTATCACAGCCTGCTTGTGCGGCAAAGTTACACAGCCAGCAAGAAATCCACTGGCTCGGAACGTCGTGACCTTCTCATCGAGAGCTTCGGGGGCGATATCCCAAGCCTCAAACGTTTCTTTGATACCGAGCTCGTCGAGTCCAGCCTGCTGGAACACCGGTGACTTCGTGTGACCGATGGGATGTCCCATCACGCCTATGTTGCTGCTCATGGTTCTCCGTGGGCGTATTCAGCCCTGTGCATGCGATCTGTGTTAATGAGGTCGATTAGAACGACTGGATGTACGAGTCGAGGATAATTGCGGCAGACGCTGAGTCTATCTTGCCGCGGTCTGCTCCACGTGCTCGAGAGGGCGACTTTCCTGCCTGTCTAAGCAGCGATTGTGCTTCGACTGTGGTCATTCGTTCGTCCCATGCAATAACAGGAAGGTCGGTCTCCTTGCGCAATCGAGCGCAAAAAGCGTTTACCTTCCGAGCTGCCGGCCCTTGTGATCCGTCGAGGGAAAGCGGAAACCCGACAATGATTCCCTTGGCTTCGTTCTCTGTCGCCACCTGAGTAATATTCGCTACGTCCTGAGATCCGACTGACTTTATCGCTTCGATAGGAGTTGCGATGGTGCCCGTCGGATCACTCAACGCGAGACCTATCCGCGCCTCGCCGTAGTCAACTCCCAGTAACCGTCCGGTTTCAGCGATGACTAGCTCCCTGCCCCGTCGTTCAATGATTCCCTGATGATCTCTTCGGTAGATCCGAGTGCCTCAGCGAGTTGATCGGCGTTCTTACCGCCAGCCTGTGCGACCGCCGGACTACCACCTCCGCCGCCCCCCATCTTGCCTGCGATAGCTTTCGCAATATTGCCTGAATGAATACCGGCCTTTACCGTGTCCTCGGTTGCCATAACCACTACCATCGGTCGGCCTCCAATCACGCTTCCTAAGACCACAACACCCTTGCCAATCTGGTTTTTCAGATGATCGCCCGTTTTACGGAGTGCTCCAACGTTCGACGCTGGAACTTCGCTGACCTCCACGTGAATCGACGATCCGTCCGAGTCGATATCAAAGGAACTAGAAGAATTATTCGACTTTCCACCGCCAACATTGGCTTGGAGCAATTGTTCTTCTAGGAATGCGACCTGCTTGCGAGCTTGACTCAACTCGTCGGAAAGGGAATCGATTCGGTTCGCCGTTTCCGAAACTGAAACGCGGAATCTTGCTGCGATATCGTCAAGTGCACCGAATCGTTCGAAGATCGCCTGCTCGGATGCGAGTCCTGTTATCGCCTCCATACGACGCATTCCCGATCCGATACCGATTTCGGACATGATCAGGAACGTACCAATACCACCCGTGTGATCCATGTGAGTTCCGCCGCAGAGCTCGTGACTCCACGGGGCATCGATCTTGATCGTGCGGACTTCGTTATCGTATGTGTCGCCGAAAAACGCAAGAGCTCCCTCTTCGACAGCTTCACCGTAGGTTGTCCAGTGAACTTCAACATCGCGATTCAGACGAATCTTCTCGTTGACTCGATCCTGAACAGCTTTGATTTGATCTTTGGTCAACGCCTGCATGTTCGTGAAATCGAATCTGAGCCGATCAGGATCTACTACAGATCCGGCCTGTCGAACATGACTGCCGACGATCTCTCGCAGTGCAGCGTGGACGAGATGGGTTGCTGTGTGATTGCGACGTATCCTTTCCCGACGCTCTCCGTCGACCGTGGCAGTGATTGCAGCACCCTTGTTGATCGAACCGGATGTGACTGTGCCGTAGTGGACGTTGACGTGGCCGAAAGGCGCGAGGGTGTCTGAAATCTGAACTTCAACCCCATCGGCGGTTATCGTGCCCGTGTCGCCAACCTGGCCACCGCGAGCCGCATAGAAAGGCGTGTTGCTGAGAACGATTTCTACTTCGTCACCTTCACATGCGGAATCCACAGCCGCACCATCTTTTACGATTGCGACGATAGAGGTGTTGGAAATAAGGGTTTCGTATCCAACAAATGGCGTGTCCTCAACACCGAGCTCTTCGTAAACACGTTTTGAGTCGGCATTTCCGCCGAAACCGCCTGCCGCTCGTCCCCGTTCACGTTGAGCTTCCATTTCGGTGTCGAAACTGCCTCGGTCAACTGACATATCAGCGTCGCCAGCAACTTCTTCGGTTACTTCATACGGGTAGCCGTACGTGTCGTAAAGAATGAACGCTTCTGTGCCCGAAATATGGTCTCGCCAACCGTCGATATCATCGGAGTCGTCCGATTCATACAATCGCTCAAGTTCAGCGACCGCCAATCGAATTCCAACAGAACGACTGTCGTCACCTGCTGGAACACTCAACGACTTCCCATCTTTTAGCTGCTCAACAGCATCCGGATTCGCCTTCCGGTGGTCGATCATTCCTGAGAGAACTAGGGCTCCGAATTCGAGTGTTCGTGAAAAGCTGTTTTCTTCCTGTTTCAGAACGTCTTTGATGAATTCGTAGTTGCCAACTAGTTCTGGATACGTAGCGCCCATGTGGTCGGAAACTGTTTGAGAGATTGTGGAAAGCATCGATGTGTCCATGCCGATCTTACGACCGAATAGCATGCCTCTCCTGATCAATCGACGCAGCACGTACCCACGTCCCGAATTACCCGGAATTACCCCGTCACCAATCAAGAACGACGCCGAACGTGCATGCTCCGAAACAACCCGGATCGAGCGGTCGGTTTCAGCGTCCAACCCCCACTGTTTTCCAGAAAGTTGCTCTACATGTTCGATAATGCGACGAAACGCATCAGTTTCGTATACGTTCGCCTGGTGGTTCAGAATCGCGAGAGTTCGCTCAAGTCCCAGACCGGTGTCGATGTTCTTGGCGGGTAATAGCGTGTCGTTGCCTTCGAGATCACGGTAGTACGTCGTGAAAACGAGGTTGTACAGCTCCATGAAATCATCGTGGTAGTTGGGCCCCCATTCGCCGTCCCTAATCGGGTCGTCCACCACAGGGATATCGTCGAGTGATCCGCTATAGTAGTTGATCTCAGAGCTGGGGCCGCAAACACCTTCATCGCCAGCCGGACCCCACCAGTTGTCCTTCTCACCAAATCGATAAATCCTGTCAGCAGGAATACCGAGATCACGCCAGATCTGTTCGGCTTCGTCGTCGGTGTTGTAGACCGTGTAGTAGAGGCGTTCTGGGTCGAGCCCGAACTTATTAGTTAGAAGATCAAGCGCCCACTCGCAGGCTTCCTTCTTGAAATAGTCGCCAAAACTAAAGTTGCCGAGCATTTCGAACATTGTGAGATGTGTATCGTCCCCAACCTCTTCGATATCGGTGCTTCGGAAGCATTTCTGCGATGTCGTCACTCGTGGATGTGGAGGTTCTTTTTCTCCGGAGAAGTACGGCTTGAACTGAGCCATTCCAGAATTGATGAGCAACAGCGTGGGATCCGCGGCAGGAATCAGCGATGCCGAGGGAATTCGAAGGTGATCGTGGCCTTCGAAATACGAAAGGAACGCCTCTCGTAGTTCATCCGCTGTTTTTGGAGGGCTGGAGGTCATTTTTCTCCGAACTGCACGCAGGTAATTGGCGAGGTTGGTTTCGCCAACTGGAATCATCGATTGGATTCAAACGTTAAATCAAACAACGATTTTAGATAGGGCTCAATTCGTGTGTCAAAGATGATTTGCGTCATTTGAACTTTGACGGCGCTGTGTTCGAGTGATTGAATTCGTTTTAGAAACGACCACCGTGATCGGTCAATGTCTGTATGAGGCCAAGTGATCACGGCAGGGCAAACTCCATGGCTCATCAGAGCGGTGATAAAACTCAATCTTCTGTGACCGACTTCAAAATTGATGGCGCAAACTCATCGTAGCCGTCAATCGCGGTCCCCTCTACTTCGCAGATGACGATTCGGCAGATGTGATTGGAAAGCGAGCTACTACTCGCGTCTCGGAAATGTTCGAACCGATGGCAGATATTCCCATTACGTGGGTATCTGCTGCCGTGAGCGCGGCTGATCGAAAGGCTTCCGAGGCCGTTGCCAATGGCGATCGTTCAATTTTTGGTAATGCCTTACCCGAATTTTGGTCAGTGCGATTTGTTTCACCACCTCGCCGTGTTCATCACAAGTTCTACAACGTCATATGTAATCCATTGTTGTGGTTTCTTCTCCACAGATCGTGGAGCCCAACATTTACCCCAAACATTGGCGATAAGGAGCATGATGCTTGGAATCGCGGTTACTGTGCCGTAAACGAGGCATTTGCCAAAGAGATATCAGCGGTAGCGGGCGACGGATCGCTTACTCTGGTATCACGCGACTATCAACTCATGCTGG
The DNA here is from genome assembly GCA_913052475.1 of uncultured Dehalococcoidia bacterium. Taxonomy (GTDB): domain Bacteria; phylum Chloroflexota; class Dehalococcoidia; order Lucifugimonadales; family Lucifugimonadaceae; genus Lucifugimonas. Next base: position 6,906 of record CAJXEJ010000023.1, on the reverse strand, counting down.
TACCTGGTTTTGTTCGCGACGAACTTCCGGATTCGGTGATTCACCACTCTTTCGAAACACCATGGCCGTGCCCTTCGGAGTTTGAGTTGTTACCTGCGACATGGCGTGCTGAACTACTTGAAAGTTTGATGTCCGCCGATGTGCTCTCATTCCCGTCAGTGGTGGAAATCAAAGCGTTTATCGCTTGCGCTCAGGCACATACAAGTGAATTGGATACCGTTCGAGATGGCCTCGTATATCGAGGGCACATCACCCACCTGTCCGTTTCCGCCCCACCGGTGAGAGCGAAACAGTTCAAGACTCTTGTCGAATTTCCAACTACCCAGCGTTTTGTCGAGGGGCTTACCGATTCGGAAACACGACACACGTTCGTTACGGTCGATCGCGCAGAACCACATAAGAATATCGTTCGTTCGATAAACGCTTTCGGAGTGCTGCTCAAGCAACAACCTGAACTGGCAAGCAAAGTGCGTTTCCTGCTTTTTCTGACGCCAGGACCCGCTCATGTTTCTGCCTACAAGCGACTGTCTGATGAGATCAGGCGATCGGCACGCAGGATCAACCAGAATTTCTCGGATTCAAACCCAGTCATGTCTATGAAGATAGCAATTTCTATCGGACGGTTGCTGCACTGAGCATCTACGACACGCTCGTTTCGGTTTCTGTTGTCGACAGTGTTGCCCGCGCCGCCTTCGACGGACCGATGGTTAACAGTCGAAACGGTGGGATGATCTTGAGTGAATCGAATGTGGCCGCAGAGCTATATGGAGACGCCATCGCTCAAGTTGGATTTACAGATGTCAGCTCGATCACGCACGCAATGTCGGAATCTATCTCCCAATCTGAAGATAAACGGAAACATAGCGCTGATGAACTGCGCAAGGTGGTTTCTCTTGCAGCGGGTGAAAATTCGGATCGAGCAATCGGGCAGCTATTGGAAGAGATAGCGACAGTAATTCGACTGAGGTAATCGATCTAGTCGTTCTCGGCGGTGTCAACGAGTAGTGTTCGAGATTGGATATCCGTATCAACGTCACCAACCCGAGCGGCTGTTGCGATCGCCATTGCTGACAGTAGTTCTTCCCTCCGCTCTGGTGTCATCGGTTGGTCATCTCGACTACCAGTAGGAACAGTCGGTGACGGTCTGGAGGTTGGGCGTGGTTCCGCTGACGGGGCAACAACTGGTCGCTCGATATCTTGAGCAGGTGCGGGGGCACTTGATCCGAGCGGTGGTTGTGCTTCACCCCAGTAGACGGTCTGGTGCGGGAACGGAATCTCGATTCCTTCGGCGTCAAGGCGAATCTTGATACGTTTTCGCATCTCACCCATGATCTCCCACTGCTTCATCGGCTTGCAATCACCCAACATTTTGAATGTAACAGCGGAATCGTCCAGCGAGTTCAAACGCAGCACCTGTGGCGGCGTGATGAGCATGAGTCCGTAGTAGGGATCGGCAGCGATCTCTTCGCCGATATCATTTAACACTTCGACCACACGTTCAACATCTTCCTTGTACGCAACGCCGACATCGAGGTTCACTCGTGACCAGTACTTCGTCTTGTTAGTTGCGACCGCGATCTCTCCATTCGGGATCACGTGCACTTGTCCGTCGAGGTCACGCAGTATGGTTCGTCTGAGATTAATCGATTCAACGAGGCCTGAAATTCCAGAGAGGGTGACCACATCTCCAGTTCGATATTGATTCTCAGCGAGTATGAAAATTCCGGCGATGAGGTCTCGCACGAGATATTGCGCTCCGAAGCCTACGGCGATACCCGCGATGCCAAATCCACCCAGTACAGGGCCAATCGGAACCGACAACTCGGTCAGTACCATGAATAGGGTCAATACGTAAACGAGAGCGACAGTCCCGCCAACAAACACACTTGAAAGCGTTTCTGATCGCTTGAGAACTTCATCGTGATCAGCCGTCGAAGCCTGCCCAAGCATGATCGAGGACAGTAAACGGGGAATGACACGACGTGCGATTCGAGTCATAACCCAGCTCATAAAGAAAATAAGAACGATGCGTAGACCATCGGTGGCGAGCCAGTTGCCCGTCGTCGCACCGGTGTTTTTCAGATAGCCGACGGCGGGGTCGACATTGTTACCGAGTACCGAAAGGATGCCGAGCGCAGCAGCTGCGCCGATTACAGCAGCTACAAAAATATTCGATATCCAGGAATCGGCGGCTTGTACTGCCATGCCGACATCGGCTGTTGCTTCGTGCTGGTCAAGGCCACGCACCGCCTGACGAAGACCACGACGCAGAATCAACCGAACGATCCACCATGCAATGATGGCACCGGCAGCTATCAGGAAAGCCCATAACCCACCGTCGGCGAGCCACGCCAAGAAGCTGCCTTCTGCAGGATTACCTAGGAAATTATCGAGGAAGGATTCTTCCATGCTGAGGTTTGCTGAATCAGGATTGGCGCCAAAATCTCTCGAACGGCGCGCTGGGGTTGTCGGTCACTAACCACAGACGATACAGATCGGTGTGTCGCTCGAACTGAACAAGCGCTAGTTCCCTCTACTTTCCCAGATTGTTGCATATGGTCCGCTCTTGCCAGAAATCAAACCAGCAAGATCCTGCTGAGTGATATCTTGGATGGACTTTCGTTCCTTTTCCATCAATTCGAACAACTGTTCGTTTAGTTGATCCATTACGACCGGTGAGAGTTTCTCACCAAACAGTTCGCTGGTTGCTTCTCGCAGTTGGTCTATACCGAAAGCTAACAGCGATCCTGCGAAGAAAAGTACGCCTACGGTGCCACCTGGATCATTCGATCCTTCACTGACGTTGATTCCAAGCTCGGCGATGATCCGCTTGAGGGAATTTGCTCGAACAACGGCCTCGACCTGCTGCGGGATGCCCATTAGTTCGAGGAATCCGACATCGTGACGTCGGATTAACTTGGAGAAATCTTGTTCGACCTTCGAATAGAAGTCTTCCCCGAGGATGTTCGAAATCGAGAGGTTGAGAACCGCTGGACCGCTAGGTCGACTCCCGCGGGCGTCGATCGCGATGAATTCCCGCAGATGAGGAAAAATGCACAGAGTTATGTCAGCGTTTCCGCGATCCGAATCAAACATTATTTGATTTTAACCTCAGTGGATGCCGAATAGCTGCTTCACACGCTGGAATATTCCGACCTTCTCACCACGTCGAGCCGAATGCCAGCTTCGTTCAGCTGATGCTGCACGACCGAGATTCGATCCTCGTTGCTTCATTACGTCACGAATTTTTCGGTCTTCACTCTTGTCCAGCCAGAAACCCTCATCGTTCGGGCATGCCTCGATCTCAAGGTTGTAGCCACGATAGCGGAATCTAATCATCTGCTCGTTGCAGTGGGGGCACGTGTGATCGACTACGTGCTTGCCATACTGCCGTTGACCTTTGACCATATCGTCACTCGCGGCGTTGTCTTCAAGCGATTCCAGCACAGCTGTCGTAAGCCACAAACCGCCACATAGATCGCACTTGGAAGATTCCTCGCCAGATGCCTTCGAGTCGATGAGTTGAGACCGGTCTACCGGACAGGTTAGTTGTGACACTTGGGGAGTCCTCAGGATGGGCGTGTGGTTCAGCTGATACTTGATTGTACGAACTAGAACTGGATTGTGTTTCGTGTGATCGACAATGTTCCGTACTGAAGAGTTGAAATCCTAAGTTTCCGGATCATCGAATGAGTATCGGAAGTCGCAACGCGATGAGCCTTCCATGATCGTCTGTGTTCGTTCCAGTTTAACTTTGGGATTGAAGCCGGCGCAAAACTCGAAGTCACGGGTGCACGAGAAAATATCACCGAGATCACCATAGCCGAGTTCGTTGTACATTTCGGCGTATTTGCAACGAAGTACATCGAACGAATATCGATTGGCATTGTTTTCGATGATTTCCACTTCAAGCGCACCATGTCGGCGCCATGCGTCTTTATTTGAAGCGTAGTCCTCAAGTCCGTTGGCGCCGATTCCTTTGGCGAATTGAGCACCCTGTTCTCGGGCGAGATCTGTGATCGTATCTCGGGCAATCTGATTTGCACGATCTATCCCAATCTCTTTTTGAAATGCTCGAAGCATTGGGCCGAGAATCACCGCCTCGACTTTCCTACGATCCAGTATGTCCATCTGACTCGGATCGAACGCCATTAATGACTCACTTTCTTGTTCGTAAATACGTTTACTGGAGCGAAAGGCTCATTGCCACTGCCCCACCACCGGCGTGGCAGATCACAGCTATTCCATCAGTGCCACGTGTAGCCTGCAATCCGTACAGCAAGGTCACGAGAATTCGTGCTCCACTCGCACCAATCGGATGACCTAAAGCGATCGCTCCACCACGAAGATTTACACGATCCCAATCCCAATTCAGTGCTTGTCCATTCGCAAGAACTTGCGCAGCAAACGCTTCATTGATTTCGATAAGGTCGAAATCGTCGAGAGATTGCCTAGTCTTGTCAAGCAGTTTTGTCACCGCCAAACGTGGGGCGTCGAACAGCATCCCGGGCTCGTTGGCGGCATGTGCATATCCTGTAATTAGGGCAACTGGTCCGCTCGATGTGCTCGACGCTGCATCTTCGTTGGCTACAATTACAGCGGCGGCACCATCGCTAATCGACGATGCGTTGCCTGGCGTGACCGTTGTGCCTGGCGGGAATACTGTCGGCAAGGCAGCGAGACCCTCGATCGTGGTATCGGATCGTGGACCTTCGTCAGTTTCAACGATTGTGATCTTCCCACGCCGACCAGCTACTTCTACCGGAGTGATTTCGTCGCTGAACGATCCCTCGGCAGATGCAGTCGATGCAAGTCGGTGGCTTCGTTCAGAAAATTCATCCTGCTGCTCCCGAGTCACCGAATATTTCTCGCTGATCGCTTCGGCCGATCCGCCCATATGCCTGTTCTCAAACGGGCACCACAGTCCATCGTGAATCATCGAATCGACCAGATTGGTGTCACCTAGGCGTTGTCCAGTCCGGCTGTCGATGAGCAGGTGAGGTGCGGCACTCATGTTTTCCATGCCACCAGCCACAACTGCCGACGTTTCACCAAGCTGAATTGACTGCGAAGCGAGGATGACCGCCTGCATACCAGATGCACACGCCTTGTTGATCGTTAGAGCCGAGACTGAGTTCGGAATATCAGCGCCGATCGCCGCTTGCCGAGCAGGAGTTTGACCGAGCCCAGCAGACAGCATGTTGCCCATGACGGTGTATTCCACACCACCGGAATCCAACCCCGATCGATCAACCGCTGCTTTGATGGCGGCGGTTCCTAAAACGGTTGCCGATGTGTTCGATAGTCCGCCTTGGAATCTTCCGAGAGGAGTTCGAGCGGCACCTGTGATGAAGACATCTTCTTTGAGTGCGTTGACCATGAACCGGTTTCCTAACAACTAGAACGTGCAAGCGTTCCGGCGAGTATAAATCGACAGAAGCCGCGATGTGACCCTAAGCGGTAACAACTCTCACGCTAAGGCCATCGGCAGTTAGGGCAATTTCACCCCGTTTCAACGCAATGGCGTCGTTGCCATAGATCTCCCGACGCCATCCTGAAAGAGTCCTGACATTGGGCTCATCTTCAGTGGCGATACGATCGAGCTCTTTCCTGTTGGCGATAAGCTGAGCGGCAACGCCGTTTTCGTCGCTTCGTAGCTTCAGTAGAGCTTGGAGAAGTGCAACCAACGTCTCATGCCCACGGAGCGGTGTCTGACTATTTTGCGGTTCAGGGCACTCGTCATCCGGGATCTCAAGTCCGATTTTAACGGCTGCAAGCAGCGCCTTCCCGTCACGTCCGTTGGCGAACCGTTCGTTGATACCTCGAACTCGCTCAAGAGCCACTGGAGTTTGCGGAGTGTTCAGCGCGATTTCAGCCAGAGCTTCGTCACGACACAGCCACCCCTTTGGAATATCTCGACGCTGTGCGCTGAGTTCCCGCCATGCCGTAATTTCCCGAAGAACCGCGAGTGCTCTGCGAGTGGGTCTGCGAAGGCGTACTTTTCGCCAAAGATCGCGCGGATCCATGTCGTAGAGATCCTTGTTCCGGAGGTGTCTCATCTCCTCGTGGGCCCAGGATTCACGATTGGCTGTAGAGAGTTCCGTGATCAGCTTGTCGTATATGTCGATCAGATAAGTTACATCGCCGATTGCATATTCAATCTGGTGATCGGTAAGCGGTCGACGTGACCAGTCGGTCATCTGCGAACGCTTATCTATTTTTTCTCCAACGATTCGCTGAACCAACGTGGCGTACGCAGGTTGGTCTCCGTAGCCGCTTACCATCGCTGCAATTTGTGTGTCGAAGATCGGTTCGACCATTGCGCCACTGGCGGAGTACATGATCTGCATGTCTTGGTTGGCGGAGTGGAGTACCTTCAAAACAGAGGTGTTTTTCATCAGATCGTAGACAGGTGCCAAGTCTATTCCGTCAGCAAGCGGATCGATCGCAACAGCTTCGTCTCGTGTGGCGATCTGGATCAGGCACAGGATGGGCCAGTAGGTTTTCTCTCGAACGAATTCAGTATCGACAGTTACGAACTCAGAGTTGGCAGCGCGGGCACAGAAATCGGTGACGTCAGCGGAATTGGTAATAAACACCTGTCCGGTATACACCAGCCTGCAAGTAATCGCCATTCTTTTATCAATTCAGGCGGTCAGTCTTAGCTGATACTGAAGGGCCTCTGCGACATGGGGTGTCAGGATGTCGGGAGAATCCGCACGATCGGCGATGGTACGTGCGACTTTCGATACTCGGTGCACCCTACGTGCTGAAAGACACAAGTGCTTCATCGCCATCTCACCGAACCCTGTTGACAAATCGGCTTGGTCATAGCAACTTGCGGCATTTGTTATGACGATCACCAATCCGGACGATGTGTTCGAAGTTTGTTTGCCCTGATGGAAC
>CAJXEJ010000022.1 GCA_913052475.1 uncultured Dehalococcoidia bacterium | reverse complement strand
CTCTCAAATCTTGATAACGGTTTTGCCCTTCGTATGCCCTTCACCTTGCAGTCTCATCGCTTCGGCAACTTCGGTGAGCGAGAAGCTTCGCTGGATAATGGGTTTGAGATTGCTATTTTCGACAAGATCACGCAGGGCACCTAGGTCAGCGGAGTTAGGCGATGAAACAAACGACAGCATTTTCTTACTACCAAGCTTTGAAAGTAGTGCGATTCGTAGCATTCTTCCGATCACACCCATTGAAGTTTTACCAACAGCAACCGCAACATACACTCCGTCATCTCGAAGCAGACGTCTGTGAGTTCTGAGAGAACCAGAACCGACGATGTCGATGATGGCGTGAAACCGGGCATTGGATTTGGTGAAGTCATCTGTTTTGTAATCGACGATCGCATCAGCACCGATCGAGTGCATGAGATCGATGTTTTCTGTACTACAAACTGCGGTTACGGAAGCTCCAAATATTTTTGCTATCTGCACAGTGAAAGTCCCGACTCCACCTGATCCGCCAATCACTAGTATGCTATGACCGTCTTGGACTTTTGCTTGATCTCTCACAGCGTTCAACGCGGTGAGACCTGCCAGTGGTAATGAAGCAACCTGTTCATCGGGCAGTCCTTCGGGTGCCAACGCAATTTCATGCTCTGAGACACATGTGTACTCAGCGAAACATTCGGTCGATTCCCCGAATACTTTATCGCCAGATTTGAACCGCGTGACGTTCTCACCGACGGCAACAATTGTGCCAGCAAGATCCATTCCAAGTATCTTTTTTTTTGGACTAAAGATTCCGAACACCGCACGGGCAATTTTCGGATTTCCTGTCAACGTGAGCCAGTCAGCCTGATTAACCGACGACGCATGGACGTTCACGAGGATTTCGTCAGAGCCGATCTTTGGTTTTTGAACTTCTTCAATCTCGATTTCATTATGATCCCCGAAACGTTTGTATGTAGCTGCTTTCATCGCTGCTGTTATCTTCTATTTCTCAATCCCAAAGATTGTATTTTGTTAGTACTCGGGTTTTTACACACCTAACAGTATCGTCTAGAGCAACCTACACCTCAGTCTTGCAGCGTTACTTTCGTTAAGTACAGATACAGACCGTCATTGACGAGGTTTACGTTGGGCGTGTTTTCCGGTGCGCAGTTCGATTGAAGAATATAACGCATTGCCGAAAGAGCCACGACACGGCGTGCCGAGACTCGCCACGTACTATGACAAATCTATTGGTGGGTGTCAGGGTGCTGAGACAAGAACAGAGACGGTTATTCGCTTACCAGTGACAACAGTGTCGGTGAGACCTCTAACTGTTGAGCTAACTTGCGAGTCGTCAGTCCGAGCTTCAGTTGTCTCGTTGTGATTTCTTCGAGCATGTAAACACTCCGATGGTTACAAGTGTTTACAAAAGCCCCTTTTATCAACCGCCGATGGAGGTGGTAAATCTAGTATTTGAACTAAGATTTACCTATAGCCCCCGTAGCTCAGTTGGATAGAGCACCGGCCTCCGAAGCCGGGAGCGTGAGTTCGAGTCTCGCCGGGGGCGCCATTTCAATGCCATCTCATCTGGCTATTTGTCCGCTGTTTCCATTAAGCTCCGGGTGCATATTTTTTGAAATTTCGTAATTTCTATGAGCACACCGAACACCTTGCATCCCAGCCACTTCAAAGATCCCTCCGTGAGGGTCGAGAAATCGCGAGATGTATATAGCTCCAAGCATCCGAGGCTGACTTGGTCGCGAGTCGTAATCATGCGTCTATGTGGGTACGCATGGCATGACCGGCTTGGCCGGTGTGATAGATGAGTCGCATCGAATTTGCCGGTAGGAACGAACGTATCGACAGGTTGTTGCGCCGCCTGATCGACGAGACTCGCGGGCAACAAAATTTAGACCGAATAACCGTCGTCACGCCTACCAATCAGGCCTCGTTCTACATTCGGCGGGCCCTCGCTAAGGAGGGGCTGTTCAACGTCGATTTCAAGCGGCTTGAAGATGTCGCTGAGCTACTTGCAGGTCGCGATTTCGATCAGCCGTTGTTGCACGACCTTCAAGCTTCAGAGTTTGTGTTCGAAGCCGCACAGGATCGTAAACACGGCTCACGTCTGGGTGGAAGCGAAGTTTCACCACAACTTCAGTCGGCACTCCACTCAACCTTCCGAGAACTGGAACTTCTGGATCGCGCTCAGCGAGCCAATCTTGCTGCCCAAAACAACATCCAGCATGAGTTGGTCGCTCGGTTCGACAGGTATATGGAGCTGGCCGATTCCTATCGTCGTGGCTCGATGGTTGCGGATCAAGCGGCCGAGAACATCCGGAACTCAACTCATCCAGAACGAGTCGAAGCACTTGGCACCGTGCTACTCATCGAAGCGTCCGCCGTCGCACCAGTCCAACGATCGATATTCGCCGCTCTTGCTGAATTACCCGACTCCGTCACAATCTCGATTGTCGATACTCCTCCCGACCCACCGTTGGTATCTCACGTAACCGAAGACACGCACCGCCTGAAGCCGATCAGCGTTCCAGATGTTGCCGAGGAAATTCGAAGTGTCGTACGTGAAATTGTGAACTTCGCACGCTCCGGAAAACGGTTCGCACAGATGGCAGTTGTATTTGAAGACGATAACTACGCTAGCCGCGTGGGGGAGGCGCTGGAGCTCGCAGGCATCCCAGTTTCAGGGCCGGATCGCAGCGCACTTTCCGACACCCCTGAAGGGCAGTTCGTTACCGGCCTTCTTGACATATTCGATGGCGATTTCGGTCGACTCGATCTCACCGAGTGGCTGTCGAGCGCGCCGGTGATGAGCCCTGAAAACCACCACTCGGTACCGGCTTCAAGGTGGGATGCAATCTCGAGAAGTGCAGGGGTGACAGTTTCAGTGGAAGACAGCTGGATTCCCCGACTGGATCGTTATGCGAACAATCTCGTCAGGCATGCCGAGCGGTCGGCTCGAGTGGAAGAGAGCGGGGGTAGGGCGAACGAGCTCGGAGCTGCCAGATCTGACGCTGAATATGCTCGAGATCTGAAACAGTTCGTTGTGGGATTGGCGCGGCTGAAACCAACCGAAGCCGAGAACACTTGGACGGGTTTCGGGAAGTGGCTGAGACGTCTCGTCGATCACTATCTATTGCTCAACGATTCTGCTGCTGCTGCTGCGAGGAGAACACACCTTGCAGCGCTCATAGACCGGCTAGAAGCACTCGAAACGTCCGGGTCCGACGCGCCGTCATTCAACCATTGTGTAGGCGTACTAAGAGAACAACTCGACCGACGTTCTGCAGGTCTGAGGTCGCTGGGATCTGGTGTGTATGTCGGACCCATCTGGACCGCCGCCGGGTGCCCGTTCGACACCGTATTTGTACTCGGAATGTCGGAGGGTCGCTACCCGAGTCCAGGAATTACGGATCCCTTGCTCCCAGACACGATGAAAAAGGAAGTCGACCCCAATGGCAACGTACTGAGGACGATCGAGCGCCGGGTCGAAGAAAGCCATCAATCGTACGTAGCCGTGCTGGAAAGCGCCGAACAGGTCTTCATGTACTGGCCCAGCGGGATACCGGGCGAGGCGAGAGAGTTTGGACCCGCAAGGTGGTTCCTGGAGGCCGTTCGAGAAGTGTCGGGCGAGAAGCTTCTTCAGGCTGGGCGACTGAGTGGGGGAGACGTCGCCGGATTGACCATTCAACGCCGATCCGATGCTGTGACACTTTCGTCTGATCTCGCCGCCGGCAGACACGATTTCGACGTCATCAGTGCAAGAAACTGGTCGCAGTCTGAGCATTCTCCTGAGTCGTTCCCGCTAGCGGAAGTGGTTACTTCGATCGGTGCCTCTGTGAGGTTCGAATCGGCGCAAGAAGGAGAAAACTGGACCGAGTATGGCGGCAAGATCGAACTGAGTTCCGGCTTGGCAGTCGAGGAGCCAGATTCCAAAACTGCCGAATCCGCCGCATCCATAGGATCGGCAACGGCATTCGAAACATATGCAGCGTGCCCGTATCGGTATTTTCTATCGAGGCGACTGCACATCGAGCCGACTGCATCACCCGAACCGGAGCTCGCACTCGATCCGCTTGAATTCGGAACGCTGGTTCACGACGTGCTGGAAAAGTTCGCTCTCTGGCGAATGGAACAAAAACCGAACGAACCATCCAGAACCGAACAAGAAAACTGGATGAGAGGATCGACCGATTCTCACATCGAATCTCTGAAACAGTCGACTCCCGGGCGTTCTAACGGCGCGTGGAAGATTGAATATTCTCGAGCATGGCTGCTCCTTCGCCAATGGCTCCGCCGTGAATCAGGCACCGCCGATCTGGATGAGATGCGTCAGATCGAGGCCGAGTACTCGTTCGGCAGCGATAGCCCCGGAACCGAGAGCGGTCCGGCTGTTCAAGTTAGGACGGTCAACGGTCGGGTTGTGAAATTCAGAGGACAGGTCGACCGAGTCGACATATCCGAAGATGGCACCAGGGTGATCGTCTACGACTACAAGTCCGGCAGTAATTCCTCATACAACAAACTCGATAGCGATCCGGTGAAAAAGGGTACGAAACTCCAGTTACCTCTTTATTCAAAGGCAGTGGCGCGCAAGTACCCCGGCTCAGACATATCCGCGTCGTACTGGTTCGTTCGGGAGTCGGGTCGCGATGAACTCAAACCGGCGCCTGCCGATTATGACAGTGAACGGGCTGAAACTGCGCTAACTGAGGCAGTTAGTACGATTGTTGAAGGCATCGACTGTGGGGTCTTCCCGGCGCGCCCGGGGGCTGCCGTTGGCTGGGGTGATAACAGCGAATCGTACGAGAACTGCAGATTTTGTGAATACTCCAGAGTCTGTCCGAAGAGCAAAGCGCGATTCTGGGAGTCGAAGAAAAACTCCGATCCGGCGCTAATGAACTATGTAGGCCTTGCTGAGGACGCCACATGACGACCTCAACAGGCAAGACCAACTCTTCACGCGATCGCATTGTGGGAATTGCAAAAGACTCGCTGCACGAGACCATCTATGCCGGCGCAGGTGCTGGAACAGGCAAAACCCAGACGCTGGTTGAACGCATCGCCAACCTGGTAACTCTCGGAGGAGTTCTATCGCAAAACATCGCTGCTGTCACGTTCACGGTGGCTGCGGCATCTGAGCTTCGACAGCGGGTTCGAGAGGAACTTGAGAAGCGATTAGAAGAATCGGCCAAATCGACTGCATCTGGTTCGTCAGGTCTTCAATCAACGCTGTCAAACGCACTTGATTCGCTGGATTCAGCGTTCGTGGGAACGATTCACAGTTTTGCGCAGAGCCTGCTGCGTGAGCGACCACTATCGGTCGGACTTCCCCCCGTCTTCGAGGTGTACGAATCTGTTCAAGGCGATGTGAGATTTGGTGAGGAATGGTCGGCATGGCTAGACAACGAGCTCGATAGTCCAACGTTCGCCGATGCTGTTGTAAACGCACAAAGGTTGGGGCTCACACAACCACTCAACGTCCTTCGAGAACTCGCTGAAGAGCTACATGCCAACTACGATCTTGTCGAGCGAATTGGCGAGCTGCCGATGCCGGAAAATACAATTGGTCCAGGTGTAATACTCAGGGCAGTCCGAGCGGATCTAGGAGCAGCTCTCGATCTTCGGAGCTACTGCACGAACCCTGACGACAATCTGATTGCGCATATGGAATCTTCAATCGTTCTGGCTACAACATGGATCGATGAGGCGACCGAAAATGATTCAGAAGAAGACCAGACTCTCGCGTTAACCCAGCTGCCAAAACTATCGTCTGGTGGCGGTCGAAAGGGAGACTGGAACTCACTTCCGAGCGGTGAAAGCAGTCTCGAAGAAGTACGGGCGTCGCTAAAAGGTGCTCAGGCGAATCTCGAAAGGGGTCGGGAGGGTCTTGGTCAGGCAACAGTTATCCCACTGGTGAATTCTGTGTCGAGGATGGTGTTGGAGTATTCGGCAAAACGTCGTAATTTGGGGACACTTGAATTCCAAGATCTTCTGATGCTGTCATCCGAACTGCTGGATCAAGACGAAGAAGCTCGAAGATATTTTCAGAGCCGATACACACACATCCTGATCGATGAGTTCCAGGACACAGATCCGCTCCAACTAAAGTTGGCGATGCGGCTTGCGGATAGAGATAGCAAAGGCAAGCCGACACCAGGGGCATTGTTCGTTGTTGGTGATAGCAAGCAGTCGATCTACCGATTCCGTAGGGCGGATCTAACGCAGCTAGAAGGACTCGTTAACAAGCTGGGTGCTACCAAGCTTTCACTGTCTAACAACTATCGATCCAATCCTGAAATACTCAATTGGGTCAACTCGATATTCGAGCCATGGATGAACGGATCTGGCGGTTCAGTTCGGAACCCGAACCAGGCCGAGTATGTTGCTCTTGAGCCAGGGCGTAATGACTATCTCCAATCGAACAAGTCGCGAGTGATGATTGCTGGAGGTGCAGCCGACAGTGGGGTCGATGTTGCGCGAGAGTCAGAGGCCGACGACTTTGCAAAGCTGGCTCGCAGCGTCGGCGCCGGAGAGTGGTCACTCCCTGATGGCAGCGGTGGAGAGCGTGAATCGACCTACCGAGATTTATGCGTACTGATGCCGCGCCGAACAGGTCTAGCATTTCTGGAGAACGCGTTCCACGAGCACAACGTTCCCTATATTCTCGAAGGGCAGGCGCCGATATTCGATTCTCAAACCGTCCACGAATTAAGCAACAACCTCGTTGCTATCGACGACCCCACCGATCAGGTTGCGATCGTCGCCGCTTTGAAGTCGGCATCGTGGGGTTGCTCAGATCAAGACCTCTACGAGTGGGCTCAGTCTGGCCGAAAATTTGAGTACGCACGTGCGCCAATCAAGCTAGATCAGTTCGTAGAGGGCTCAAAAACGTGGAACGTTGCCACGGCACTTTCTGGTCTTGAGAAATTCCACGAGCTTCGACAACAGATATCAACACCGTTTTTGATCGAGCAGTTCATTCGAGAACGGCGATTGCGGGAGGTCGCTGCGCTGTCGAATCCATCAGGTGATCGAGAGCGACTGATGGATCTGCTGATCGAGATGAGCAGGTCGTTGCAGCGGTCGGGCACGGGATCGCTGCGAGAATTCGTGCGATGGATTTCTCGACAGGCAGAGGCACGTGTACGGGTCGCCGAGGGAGCGCTATCAAACAGCGAAGTGAACGCCGTTAGGGTGATGACGATACACGCCGCAAAGGGTCTTGAATTCCCGGTTGTTGCACTGATGGGATTGCAGGTGAGCGCAGGCGCTCTCAAGGGCAGTTCGATCACGCGAGAAGAACAGGGAAGGGCAGTGGTGTCGGTGAAACTGGGTTCTACTAAACGTGGACTGTTCACATCTGATTACACCGATAAAGCCAAAGCTGAAAAAGAGGCCGAGCAGGCCGAGCTTGTTCGTCTCGCCTACGTTGCGGCCACCCGAGCGCGAGAATACCTGATCGTCAGCGTGCACCGGTCGGCCACTGATAAGTCATCTCTCGCCGCCAAGATAGCCGAACTGGACGGGTCGAATGGGTCAACTTCGGAATTTGCCGCCAAAACACCGTCGAATCCGAGTGGAACCGACACGAAGACCACTATTGCTCCCGAATCTAACGAGTATTCACTCGTTCACCGATCACAGTGGCTCGATCAACTCGAACTTTCTGTAGCCACGGCAAAAAACCGAGGCTATGTCACGCCGTCTCAGCTTGCGGATCATTCGATGTTTGATGGGCCCAAACCCGAAGACAACATGGAGTCGACCGAGCGCAACACTTCAGAACGCGGGCGAGGTGGAACAAGGTTTGGGTCAGCGGTTCACGCTGTGCTTCAGGATGTTGATTTCGATGACCGGAACGATCTGGACGGGTTGAACGGTCTCGTACAAGCGGCTGCCGATGCGCACGAGGTTGAGGGCGCCGAGATTATTCAAGACATAACTCAGAGCGTTCGAAACACACTGCAAAGTCCGACCGTTGCGCGAGCGACATCGAGCAACTCCTGGCGAGAGGCCTGGGTTGCTGCTGAGATTTCGGACGGCATCGAGGTTGAGGGTTCGATCGACCTGATGATCCAGAATGAGGATGGCTCGATGACAATCGTCGACTACAAGACCGACCGAATACAAGGTGAACTTCTGGATGAAAGAGCCAAGGGCTATGAACCTCAGCTAGCGGGCTACGTGCTCATTCTTGAGAAACTCGGCATGAGTGTACGGGACGCCATACTGGTCTTCGCAAATGGGGGTGCTGACGGCGGAGCTTACGAGTATTCCATCAAAGACATGGAAGTGGCAAAGTCTGTGGCCGAAACCGAGATTCGCTCTCAAATTCGCTGACGAATTCCAGCAGGATTGCTGCAATCAGCATCCCAAAGCGACCGACTCCAGCTAAGATCGGCACCTGTAATTTTCTTATCCCGTATGCGGAGGCAACAAATGGGACTGCTCGACGGAAAAAAAGCACTGATAACCGGTGCGCGAAAAGGCATTGGTCGAGGCATCGCACTCACCCTGGCCAATGAGGGTGCTGACGTCGGGATTAACGACATTGTTGACGACGAGGTTTCTCAGCGCGGCGCCGAATTGGTTTCTAACAGGGGTGTGAAGGGAACGTTCCATGCGGGTGATGTCAGCAGCGTAGCCGGAGTCAACTCGGTGATCGATTCATTCATTACTGAACATGGGCGGATCGACATTCTGGTGAACAACGCGATTTTTCCCGATCAATCTCGTTCGTTGTTCGAAACTGACGAGGTGTTCTGGGACCGGATGATGAACCTGTCGCTAAAAGGCTATTTTTTCGGCTCGCAGCGAGCGGCTAAGGAGATGGTTGCTCAGGGAACCGGCGGTAGCATCGTTTGCCTCGCGAGTGTGCATGCCTACGTTGCTATTGAGAATTGGACTGCCTATGGTACGGCGAAGGCTGGATTGCGACGGATGATGAAGGGATTCGCGATTGATCTCAAAGGTCACAACATCAATGCGAACTGTATCGCTCCAGGCGCTATTTCAAACCGACTGCCTGAAGGCGACCACGACGACGTTGTTGATGGTGCTCCGCACGATCCCACTCGATTTCTCGATCGTCTTCCGGCTGCAAAGGGTGGACTTCCGAGCGATATTGCTAACGCTGTGTTGTACCTTACCTCGGAGCTTGGCCAGTACGTGAATGGTGAGACCATTCTTGTCGACGGTGGAATGATCGCATCGAAAATCATGCAGGACTAGCTCCAGAGCTAGAAATCGAGCGGAGATGAGATCATGACTCCAGCACTTTCGGGAAAACTTCTCGAAGGGAAGAAAGCTATCATTACCGGTTCCAGACGCGGCATCGGCGCCGGAATTGCTCAACTGTTTGCCGAGCACGGTGCCGAAGTTGGCGTAAACGATGTCGTTAGTGCTGTGGATTCTGGTTCAAATCGAACTAAATCGGATTGCTGGAGCGCCGTTTCCTGCGACGGTGGCTGAGTAAAAAATGGCAAAAAACCCCTTTTTCTTGACTGATTGGGTACCTGATCCGGGAGTCGAGAACCTCGTCTACGAAACACCGTGGCTGGATTTTTATTACGACGACATCACTCATCCAGATGGAGAATCTGGAAAATATGCTTGGATACAGAATCATTCAGGCAATGGTGCAGTCATGGTGATCCCGGTCACCCCGTCGGGAAGATTTTTACTGATCAAGGTATACAGACACCCTTCGAAAAAATTTCTGTGGGAGTTCCCAGCAGGGGTAATGGAATCTGGGGAATCACCTCTGGGCGCTGGCCGTAGAGAACTCGTTGAAGAGACGGGTATCGTGGCCACAGACATTCGGGTGTTGGGGTCACAAACTCCGGTTGCTGGCTACACAGGAAACGTGTTTCATTCGTTGTTAGCCGAAATTCCAGAAACAACAATCGAGGATATTGCGTTGCAATCTGAAGAAGGAATTGTGGACGCAGTATTGCTTTTGCAGGAG
This sequence comes from uncultured Dehalococcoidia bacterium, assembly GCA_913052475.1. Lineage (GTDB taxonomy): Bacteria > Chloroflexota > Dehalococcoidia > Lucifugimonadales > Lucifugimonadaceae > Lucifugimonas. The sequence continues at coordinate 28,430 of CAJXEJ010000022.1, read as the reverse complement.
GAGCTGTTCGATCTGGTCAAGGGCGAAGAAATCACAGATGGCGTTACCTTAGCTTGTCTTGCACGCTACTGGATGCATCAAAAAAATAAAGCGAGTGACGGAGAATCTCAAGGAGAAGCATGAAAGATATTTACTCGCATATCGACTCGCATGTTGATGAATCGATCCAGCAATTGTTTGAGCTCGTTCGGCAGCCATCGATTTCGGCTCAGAAATTCGGATTCGACAAAGCACCGGGATTGATGAAAGAGCTACTCGAACGGAACGGATTCAAAGCCGAAATCGTTCCGGTGCCAAACGACGGGCTACCGACCGTGTATGGCTATATGGCTTCATCTGAGGGCCCAGAAAACGCACCAACGTTGCTATTTTATTGCCACTATGACGTGCAACCGGTCGACCCGCTTGATTTGTGGGATACCGAGCCGTTCGAGCCGACTCAGATCGGCGACCGTTTGTACGGTCGGGGAATGTCCGACGACAAGGGCAATATCGTTGCTCGGCTTGCGGCGATTCGGGCGTTCATCGATGAGCGTGGAGGTGTTCCTTGCAACATTAAAATGTTTTGCGAGGGTGAAGAGGAATCAGGCTCAATCAACATGCCCGATTTGATCGCGGAACGCGGTGATGATTTCAAAGCCGATGCCTGTATCTGGGAGGGCGGAGGACGAAACTTGAACGACGATCCGTTCATGTATCTAGGGTTGAAAGGTGTACTCGGTGTTGGATTGAGCGTCAGCATGCTTTCTGGCGACGCCCATTCTTCCTATGCGGCGATTTTGCCTTCTGCCGCGTGGCGATTGCTTCGGGCACTTCAGACGATCAAGGATGAAGACGAACGCATCTTGATCGACGGCTTTTATGATGCGATTACGGAACCGAGTGCAGAAGCGGTGGAGGCTGTTGAGGCGTTACCGGACGATGCTCGGGAATGGATCGATACGTTTGGGGTAAGCGGATTTGTAAAAGGGCTCGACGGAGAGGACCTCCGCAAGCAGCTCACGTTCCAACCAACAGCGAATATTGCGGGGTTGGATTCGGGCTATCAAGACGCAGGTCTGAAGACCGTTCTACCAGCAGTTGCCAAAGTCAAGATGGACTTCCGTCTGGTGCCGGAGCAGCGACCGTACGATATTTTCGACAAGCTGCGAAGGCATCTCGATAAGCATGGATTTGAGGATGTTGAGATCGAGGTGTTGGGAGCGGTGAATCCGTATCGCACTGATCTAAATTCGCCTTGGGTGCAGTTGGTGGCTGCAACTGCCGAGGAGATTTACGGTCGGAAGCCGGTGATGACTCCGAACATGGCGGGAACGGGACCGATGTTCGATTTTGGTGACACGCTAGGAATGCCTATCGCCACCTCAGGGATCGACCATCCCTCACACAAGATCCACGCGCCCAACGAGAACATCGCAGTTGAGGATTTCCTCCTTGGAGCGAATCACGCTGCACTAATCATCGAGAGATTCGCCCGCGACTGGGGTTAGGCGTCCTCAGTGCGCGTCCCAAATGCAGCCTAGGGACTGACCGGGCAGGGTGGTCAACGCCATGGACGTTGGATACGGGCAAGCGGAAATTCTGTTGAACGCTCTTTTTTTACTAAGAAGGTTTTCACTTCCCAACCCTGGATCTCTCCGCTTCGGTCGGGACGCGAGTAAACATTTGCGATGTGTTGAATGGTGTACTCCGTTCTTTTTTGCGAGCCGTTAGAATTAGTTGGTTTTCTTGACACCTTTGGATGGAGAAAGTTTCCACTAATGGCCGTAATACAGCCCACGCCTGACCACGTATTGGACAAGGCGACGATCGAAGAACTCAAGAAGGTGAACACGACCGCAGTTGTCGATGTGCTGGCCCGAAACGGCTATGAACCCCACTACGTTTATATGCCGAACGTTCGAACGCTGAATCCCGGTCTGAGGATGGTGGGACGTGCTATTACGGTTCGATTCGTACCGTCACGACCCGATGGTATGGCGGAAAAGCCGGGTGGTGAGGCATCGCCCGAATTCGCAGCTTTCGAACTGGCAGGACCCGGCGATGTGATTGTTATGGAATCGATGCGCAACAAGCGGATGTCGATAGGTGGCGACATCAAGTTTCTCCGCCTGAAGCAACGCGGTGTCGATGGACTTGTGTGCGACGGTGGAATTCGAGATATGCACACCGTTCAGGATTATGGCGTTGGCATGTGGGGACTCGACAAGACATCGAATCTGGGTACACGTGTTGGCACTCCTTACTCGACGAACGATACGATTGCAGTCGATGGGATACTCGTACGGCCTGGCGACTATATTGTTGCCGATGACGATGGGGTCGTGGTGATTCCACGTATCGTGGCACCCGAAATCGCTCAGAAGGCGATTGAGTACGATGATCTTGAAGAGTGGATTCGCCGCCGCCTCGATAAAGAGCAGTTGACGCCGGGGATTTATTACCCGCCCGACGACGAAGTCATCGCCCTCTACCGCAAGGAAAAGGCTGAGCGAGGCGAGTAGGGTTTTCAAAGGATCGCTCGCTCACGTGTCCGTAGCATAGTCGCCGAGATGCGGAAAGTTGCGAGGATAAACGGCCTTTTCTGGCAAGGCGATTGCTCCCTATACTCGCTCTGCTACGGCCGGGAATTGGGAATTGGCTGAGATTCAAGACTGGCTAGATTGACAGCGACTAGAGCGCAATATCGATAGCGAGCCCGTCGTGGGCGTACTGGATATCGAGTCCTTCTGAATCTCGCAGTTTTGCCAGCTCTGCGTTCACCGGTTCGTGATCGATATCGTGCGTGGCATCGGTTAGCAGAGTACGGGTGACACCGAGTCGACGCGCCTGCCAAATAGCCTCTTCGAGCGTGAAGTGAGTACCGTGGGTACGGGCTGGCCTGAGAGCGTCGAGAACGAGCAGTTCGGAGCCGGATATCAGTTCGGCTGTTTCATCAGAAAAAGCGGAAGCATCGGAAACGTAGCTGACTGGCCCGAATCGGTAACCGAACACCTCCTGATTTCGACCATGCTCGACTGGAAGCGCTTTCAACTCTAGACCATCGACTGCAAAAGGTACGGCATCGATCGTTTCGAAAATCAGCTTTGCGACACCCCCACCACCGGTTTGTTTTGTTCTGTCGACGAGGTAGTAGAAGAGCGACTCGACCGAATCGAGGTCCTGCTCTCGTAGATAAATCGGTAACGACTCCTGGGAGTTGTTCGTCCAATCACGGAGATCGTCGAATCCACCAACAGCGTCGGCATGGGCGTGTGTGATCACCAGTCCGTCAATGGTGTGCACATCGTACTTGGGGAACCACTGCATCGCCGATTCGTAGAAAAATTTTCCAGCGTCGATGACGATATTGCTGATACGCCCGCTATCGAGTTGACGCTGTATGAGCAGCGAAGTATTGCGACGTCTGTTCGGGGAGCCGGGTTTGATCGCATCGGGACAGACAGGGCAGTCGTTCTCGGGATTCGTCAGGCACGAAACTCTCGGTACACCTTCTGACGTGCCAGTACCCAGAAATACGATTCTCGATTTTGTCGCTGATTTTGGTGTCCCGGAATCTGACATCGAAGAAGGATAACGCCTGAATGGTAATTATTTGGCAATTGTTCGAGGGCAATCTGCGGATACACTTCTGGAATGACGTCGCAGGTCTAAGACTTCTTTATCGTGTGAAGGCGGCATGGTGGTTGCTGCCTTCGCCGGAATTACTGAATCCGGTATCGTTGGCGTGAGCGATTTCAGGGATTTGTATAGGGCGTTGGGATTGAGATGATCCCGTTGCGGCTCAGCTTCTAGAGCTAATCGGTGAACCGAAGCATCTGGTGTTTGTTATCGCCGACGGTTTCGATACGAAACTCTAGCTGATGCCATCGACATGGCGGAGATGGATTCTCAGCTGTCCAAGTTCCTAACTTGATCATTCGTTCCTATTCCACCGTGATACTGATTCAAGTTCCGCATGGCAACGCGCTAGATACCAGCCAGTTGGCACAATGCACGGTAAACTACCTGCCGTTCAACAAAATTACTACCGGTCTGGCGGCGCGTTCGCTCCCGAAGCCGAGTACTCAAGGGGAAGTATGAAAAAAACCATTCGAGGCGAACTGAAGAAAAAGCTACAGGCGGGCGAGGTTGTAGTTGGCCCGTTCACGATCGTGCCCTCGGCAACGATGATCGACGCACTTGGCTATGCCGGGATGGATTTTTGCATCCTAGATACCGAGCACGGTCCGCTTTCGATGGAGAAGGTTTCCGATCTGGTGATCGCTGCGCAGGGTACTGGTGTCGCACCGATCGTTCGAGTTGGTGGTAACGAGGAATGGCCGATTCTTCGTGTGCTCGATATTGGAGCCGATGGTGTGCAGGTTCCTCAAATCAACCGGAAATCTGATGCTGAAAAAGTAGTTCACGCGGCCAAGTATGCTCCCTTGGGTGAGCGAGGTGTTTCCGTCTTTACCCGAGCTGGCAACTACTACAAAGATGATGCTGTTGACCACCCTGTGCGCCAGAACGAAGAGACCATGACGGTAGTTCATATCGAAGGTCAAAAAGGGCTCAACAACCTTGAGGAAATCATGACCGTCGACGGCATCGACGTTTTGTTTCTCGGTCCTTACGACATCTCGCAATCCCTCGGTGTTCCTGGTGATGTCCGTTCGAAGATCGTCGAGGATGCCCTCAAGGAGGCTGCTGCGAAGGCGCGGGCGCAGGGCAGGGTGATCGGCTCATATGCCAAGGATGTTGAGATGGGCAAGTGGCTCATCGATCTTGGTGTGCAGTATCTGTCGATCAATGTCGATGCAACGATTTACATGCAGGCGTGCGAGCGCATTGCCCGGGCGCTGAAGTAAGCGTTTTCATCCCTGAGATCAAAACTGAAGCCGGTCAGCACGTCGCACTAAGTAGGGCTTGATCAGCTTTTTATTTTATGGGTCTGAATCGGGTTCCTAAAACATCTCTTCATTCGGTGTCACACCGAACCCTGGTTCATCGCTGATCTCGATGTAGCCGTTGACCGGTTCGGGTGCGCCGATCCAGAGATCATCTGTGCCGCCGCCTCGAACACCCGGCAGAAGTTCTGCAAAATCGGCGCAATCGGAAGCTGCTATAAGGTGCAACCCCCAGGGCTCACCGCCTCGGTGCGGCACGACTTCTGCCTTTGCTTCCTTTGCCATCTCGACGACTCGTAGCCCGGCGGTGATTCCGCCGCACCAGGTGATATCGGGTTGCCAGATGTCGTATGCCTGCGCACGAGCGATTTGTGCGAAGCCATGAGCTGTAAATTCGTGTTCACCACCCGCCATGTTTACTGGTCGAATTTGGCGACGAAGATTGCCGATTTCACGAAGATCGTCGGGCGTAAGCACGTCCTCATACCAGTGGATGCCAACGTGTTTCAGGGCATCGTGCATTTTCAGGGTGGCTTCCGAATTCCACGACATGTAGACGTCGAACATCACTTCTGCTTCCGAACCAAGGGCTGCGCGAGCTTTTTCGGCAACATTTACTGCACCCAGGATCGAATCATCACCAGTCCAGCGATGGGGCATCTTTTGGGCGGTGAATCCGAGCTCGGCGTAGTAGTCAGTATCGGTGCCTGTCGCGTAGCAGCGTATGCGTGGCTTGATTTTGTGATCGAGTAGACCCGCGACCGGTTTGGCTTCGGCCTTGCCGAGGACGTCGTACAATGCCAGATCGACTCCGCTCAAAGCCATGATCGCCACGCCCTTGCGACCGTACGGAATTGATTCGGAGTAGAGAAAATCCCATACATCTGAGATATCGGAAATCGAATTCACCTGTTTGCCGACAAGGATCTCGGCGAAGTGTCCGTTGATGATCTCGACCGCGGCCTTACCGCCACCGCCGTATCCCCAGCCGGTTTGACCCACGTCGGTTTCGACGCGGACGACGATTTGCCAGAGATGGGTGCGCCATGATGGCACCGTGTGTTTGTAGTTCGGGTAAACGGCACTAACGGACGTGATCTTCAAGCGTAAGCTGCCTTTATTTTGCGGGTTCAGAACGAATCCGTGCAGGCAGGGATGCTATCCCATGTTGGTTGTGAGCGACACTCCGAATTGTGCAACACCGTTAGATCGGTGCGGCAACGTTTCACCCTATTTCGTGCAGTATCCCCATTTCAATGCGATCGAGTACCTCGGTAGTAGCGCCGCATTGACATGCAGTGGAAATACTTGCCGTATTGGTCGTCCTTAACGTGGACATCACTTTGACGTCGAGTGCACGCCTTGAAAACGATCATTTGAACTCTCTTCTCACCTGTTGAGGAAGACGCGGCCGGAACGTCGCCTTTAACTATGATCGCCCGTATGTTTTGAGTAACTCGCGCCGGGCACGGGCGTTGGTCCGACATCGAATTACTCGATTAGAAATAGTTTTATTCGCGAGTTCTTACTGTTGAATTACAGATTGCTGGGAGTTCGCTGAGAGTCTGAACGTGTGAAAATCCAGGAAGCTATCTGTACCAGCGCAAAACCGGCTGCTCCGACGCCTGCGATGAAGGCGACTGCGGTCGGTGCACCCAATGATTCGGCAGTACCACCCATTGAGAGTGCTCCGAACGGCATGAGTCCGATCACGAGGAAGCGCACGCTTACGACTCTGCCCCGGATGTAGTCAGGGGTGCTGATTTGGACGACCGTCATGTTCACAACCATGAATCCAGTCGTTGCGTAGGCAGTGATGCTCACGAGGATGATCGAGAGGGCGAACCATGGGGAGAGTGCGAACGCCGTGAGGCTCGCTGCTGCAAGTAGGCCAAAGATGAGTTCGAGTTTTTGATGACCAACGTTCTCTCCGATCGCCACAACGCTGATCGAGCCGATCAAGGCTCCGACACCTGCGGCAAGCATCAGAACGCCGAGTCCGCCTGCACCAACTTTCAGTACGTCTTCAGCAAATACCGGCATTAGCGATTGGAATGGGCCTACTGTGAGGATCATCACCATCGCACCGAGCATCAGGAATCGGAGTGTCTTGTTCTGGAACGCGTACGCCAGACCGGCTTTGACGTTTTCGAGGATCGAGCCTTTCGCGTCGTTCACGCTCGTGTGGTGTACTGGATTCAACGATGCGTAGAGAATCAGTGACGGCAAAACTATGACTGCACTGACACCGAGTGCCCAAGTTGCGCCCATTAGCGGTAGCAATACACCACCGATTGCAGGTCCGATGATTTGAGCTGAGTTATAGGTTGTTGCTGAAAGTCCGACGGCGGTTCGCATCTGTTCGCGATGAACTAGACCCGAGATCAATGCCTGACGAGCTGAGACAGCCAGCGAGAAGGCGATTCCGTTGGCTACAGAGATTGCGATGATGTGCCAAGGGGCTATGATTCCTGCAGCCGAAACTGCGAATAGAGCGACGAAACTGCTAAGCAGCGAGATGTCGGCTGCGATCGTAAGTTTCTTGCGGTCGACTCGATCGGCCAGTGCGCCACCGACCAGCGATAGGAAGAGCATCGGCATCATCATTGCTGCCGTGACCATCGTGACCATGAGTGGGGAGTGCGTGAGGTCGTACATCATCCACCCACGAATCAGCATCTGCATGTTGAATCCGGTGAAAGTGACAAACCCGGCAGCCCAGTAGCGTCGGTACTGGCTATTGCGGAGTACGCCGAGAGGATGACCACGTCGAAGACGTCGGACAGGTCGGCTTTTTGAGGTGGATGCACCGACAGGTTGCGTTGTGATTCGTCGGTGGAGCATGCGTAGGGTTACCGTTGCTAGAACTCCGTCGCAGTCCCCTTCGCTGGCTGTGGGATCCGCGCTTTTCCTAGAAATCTATTCAAAATAAAATCGAGAACAGTCGTTATTGCCGTTCTCGCTATTAACGCTCGCGCTTGAACTGCGGAATTCCTACACATCTGGCACCAGATTTCTGGGCGAAATGCGCAATATGTCGAAAGTTTAACTTTCGGTGAGTCGTTGTTTACTAACACCAATACGCAGTTTGTAAGACGAGTTTTCGAAGTTCGCCCAGAATTGATTGAATTCGGTTATGTGATTGCGCGTTTACGGTTCTACAATAGTCAGGTTGCTCTGTTCCGCTTGCCGGACGAGTTATCGTGTCGGGGTGTGGCGCAGTGGTAGCGCACCCGCTTTGGGAGCGGGGGGTCGCAAGTTCGAACCTTGCCACCCCGACCAACCCAGAATCCGAACATAGACCCAGTCGCAAGGCTGGGTCTTTGAATTCAACTCGTCGTATTGATCGTTAGATTGCACTTTTTGCGATTTGGTGTCGGAGTTCGGACGGTTTGCGGGTCAATTAATTAGATACGCTGTGCCAATAGAATCCATGGGTGCATATGATGTGGTGCTCCGATTGGATAAAAGCGGACGCAATCTGGGTCACTAATGCTTGGTCGAGAAGAATATTGGAATGTTGGGTACCCAATGTTCGGCGCGCTGGTTAATTTTGCCGCCGGAATAGTTTTGGCTATGGCGGTCTATGCACTCTGGCGACGTACACGGATCTGGCGATTGGGGTCGTCCGTTGACAATCTGGAGCCATGGAGTGAAAGACTAAAGGCGTTCTCCAAATATCTATTGGACGATGTTTTGTTGCATCGAAAATTGATAAGGCACGAGCACTATCCCGGCGTGATGCACCTGTTCATTTTCTGGGGTTTCTTGATTTTGCTGGTGGCCACAGTTTTGACAGGACTCGAGTTTTACGCAAGCCGACATCTTGGTTGGACAATGCCGACGGTGAGTTACGTAGTTCAAACCGGATTTATGTGGGATGCTGGAGGATTGCTAGCAACAGTTGGGCTGGTGATGGCCGCTTACCGCCGCTACGTGATTCGTCCCAGCCGGATACCCACTAAGTTCAATGCGGGTGTGGTTATTGCCTTGCTGTTGCTGCTGATTCTTACCGGATACTTAGTTGAAGGTATGCGAATAGGTGCGACAGAACTAAATAGTTCTTCGGCGCTGTATAACCCGGAAGATTCTGTCTGGTCGCCGATCGGGTGGGGCGTAGCCAAAATGTTGATTTGGTTCGGAGGAACACCTGCGGTGCTTGAGACGTTGCACCTGGTGTTCTGGTGGATACACGCGATCATGTTCTTGTCGGGATTCGCCTACATGGCTGTTAGATTCGGGCGATTAACTCATATTGTGATAAGTCCACTCCACATCTTGCTCAGGCAGCGTGATTTACCGGTTACACCCGAGGATGCTGCCAGTTTCGAATCTGAACGAATAGCCGATCTGCCGGACATGACCTGGCGACAGTTGTTGAGTCTCGACGCCTGTACGAATTGCGGACGCTGTGAAGATCAATGTCCGGTAAGGGCGGACGGTAGTTCGCTATCACCACGCAGGGTCGTACAACATATGAAACGATTCATGCTCGAGCGGGCACCTGTCTTGCTCGGTACATCGGAAGGTGAGGTTCCGCCCCCACCAAAACGGACAACTATTGAGTCGATTGGCGGTGAGTCGGCATTGATGAGCTGTACGATGTGTGCGGCATGCGTGGCGATATGTCCGGTTTCGATCAACCAGATGGCGTTAATCGCGGGCGTCAGGAGCGGGTTGTCTTCGGGATCGTGATCATCCTCTTCCGGTCGCGTACAGGCCCCGACTGATAGGTCGAGGCCTGTTTCTTGATCAACTTGGCTGAGTTGGGATCAGACGGTCGCTGCTTCGGGCATTTCTTCAGCAGCCCATTCAATTCCGAGTTCACCGAGCTTCCAACGACTTGGCACTCCGGTATTCTCGTCCCATCCCATCATGCCATAAAATAACCCGATTGCATTGTTCATCTTGTCTTCGTCGATACCGCCGTTCTTGAGACCGCCTGTCGGAGTTGGTCCGAACATCCGTCTTGGTAGGACATCCTTGTCCATCAAGATGCCTTCTCGCATATTGAAGATCCTGCCGAGTGTGGCAACTCTCTCCGCCACTGCGAGTGCTTCGTGAATCGTGTAACCCCATCCTGTTACGGCAGCGATGGCTTCAACCTGTTGTGTAACAGTCCACGGTACGAAAGAGCAGACCGTTGCTGAATCACGGAACAGGCTGTGGAGGTGAGCAGCCTTCTGGCTGGCGACCTTCTCGGCACTGAGGTCATCGGCTGGTAGAGGCCGGGTAGCGCCCATACCTCGCATGTGCTCGAATCCTGCGCTGTCCTGAGTCATCGCAGTGTCGTGCATTCCGGCGCAGTGGTCTGCTCCATGTGCTTCGACAGAGTAGACGACACCGAGACCTTGCTTGACTCGTGGGTCGTGCATTGGCAGTTCGAGGCCTTTGACATGTATCGCGTACTCATCTGAACCCTGTCCGATTTTCTCGGAAGCGGCCCTGACACCTTCGGCAAGTAAGTCGCCGATACCTTCTCGTCTTGCAATGGCTTCCACCATTTGCAGCATCGCTTCGGCGTTACCGAAACGGAGATCGATTCCGCCGGTGTCTTCGAGCGTGAGAATTTCGTTTTCGAAGCATTCCATACCGAAAGCGATTGATACACCTAACGAGATGGTATCGAGCGAATACAGGTTTGCCAGTTCATTAGCTTTACAGATGGCAGCGAGATCACCGACGCCACACGTTGAACCCAGGGAACCCAGAGATTCGTATTCTGGTCCGCCGTTTCGCTTGTTGACATTCCATGGGGAGCCGATTTCGACCGTCTTCTTACAGCGAATAGCGCAGGCTGCACAAGCTTCCATGCCCGTGCCATAGGTTTCCATAGTTGTGGTGGCTGTGATTTTTTCCGTTTCCGGAAAATCGTTTCTGCCGAAGTTGTGGGACGGCATGTTTCCGACTTCGTTTCCACCCATCATCATGCTGTGTTCGCCGGTGCCAACGTCGTGCATTGCTTTCCCGAACAGTGGGAGGTCGTAGTAGTTCTGGTTCATGTACAGTGTGAGCTCGCGAATTTTCGCTGGATCGGCGACATCAGGATTCCATCGACCGAATGCTGCGATGGATTTCAGGTTCTTCGAACCCATTACGGCACCAACACCGCCACGACCTGCTGCGTCTTTCAAATCGTTAATGACGCAGGCGTACTTGACCATGTTTTCGCCACCGATGCCGATTGAGCAGGTGCGTAGGTTCTTGAGGCCGGTTTCTTCTTTGAGAGTGTCCTCGGTCTCCATTACCGTCTTACCCCAGAGGTGCTCTGCACTTCGGATTTCAACGGTCTTGTCGGTGACGAACAGGTATACGGGTTTTGGTGACTTGCCTTCGACGATGACGGCGTCGTAGCCGGCTTTCTTGAGGGCCATTGGCCAGAATCCGCCGACTTCGGTCTTCGCGTATCCACCGGTGAGTGGCGACTTGGCACCAACGCAGTTTCTTGATGCACCCGGCATCGGGAGCCCGGTCATAGGACCGAGCGCGAAAATGATCTTATTTTCTGGTGAAAGTGGATCTATGCCCTGTGGGACCTCTTTCAGCAAGAAGTACGAGACGAAGCCCGCACCGCCGAGATATTTTCGGTAGAACGACTCATCAGGGGTGTCGACAGTAGTCGTTCCTGCGGTCAGATTCACTCTAAGTATTTTTCCAGCTACGCCTTGCAAGTCATTCTCCTTATGTTTCGTCGAAAATATCGATGAATCAGCCACCTTGGATCGGTGTGAAAACCAAGATGCTATCACCATCACTCACCACAGTGTCGGCGTAAACCAACTCTCCGCTTATAGCGGCGTTCCACTGGGACGTGTCAGGCGTTCCCAGAGCTCTCATTGCATCACCAACAGTGCTACCTTCAGGGAGCTCAATAGTTGCCAACTTGCCACCCTCGGGCAGTATCTTGTCGGCTGAATTCAGTACTTCTACAGTGATGTGCATGGTCACAGCACCCGGCTAAGACTGTCGCTGTCAACCTCTGGTCGGTAGTGTTGACCACGGCATTCAGTTTTTTTCGCCGTTCAAATCATGTCTTTACGAACCGGGGCGGAAGCAAGTTTAGTCTTGTACGCAGCCGTGCGCTATTCCCTTTTGCAGTGTGACCCGCAACACCATTGTCCGACCACTGTCACGCTACAGTACTTTACACTTGACAGAAGAGCATGATTTGTGCCGGGAACACATGAAATTCCCGTAAGAAGTATTTCGATAAGGCTTATCGGTTTTCCACGTATGAAAACGACCTGATTCGCTCTTGAGAGGATTTCCTGCGCAGGCATCGGCTCGAGTACTGTTTCTCAACTACTCGGTTTTGCAGTTGCCCTTCGTGCGATTCTCACGAATTCGGCCCGTTGATTCGATACCCTTCGACGAACTTTCGATTGAATTCGTTCATAGTGAGAGATCGATCGATGTGGATTTACTAGATCAGGAGACCTGTTTTGGCGAACGGCTACATGGGCAAACTGCTGTTCATCGACCTGGCTAATGGGTTGATCAACGAGGAACCGTATCCGGACGATATTGGTCGGGACTTTATCGGGGGATATGGTCTCGGAGTACGGATTCTGTACGACCGTATGAAAACCTGTGTCGACCCACTCGGGCCCGATAATATGCTCGGATTCGTAGGAGGACCGTTGACCGGAACTCCGGCACTAACGAGTGGACGCTACACCGTTGTCGGCAAGTCGCCTCTTACCGGCACCTGGGGCGATTCAAGTTCCGGTGGTGATTTCGGCCCGTATATGAAATTCGCCGGGTACGACGGAATCTTTATTACCGGGATTTCACCTTCACCGGTCTATCTATATTTGAACGATGGCAATGCTGAACTAAAAGACGCAATCGATCTGTGGGGCAAGGATTCCCAGTACACCGATGATGTGTTGAGGGAACGATACGGCAAGCGTGACACTCGCGTTGCGTGTGTCGGGCCCGCGGGCGAGCGGCTCGTTAAGTTCGCTTGCATCATGAATGACAAAGGTCGAGCGGCTGGCAGGTCAGGTCTCGGTGCCGTAATGGGTTCAAAGAACCTGAAGGCGATCGCAGCAACCGGAACGTTGTCAGTTCCAGTGTCCAATATGGCTGCTGCAACCCGACTTCGTAAGAAATGGTCTCGGCGCATGAACGAAAGTGCCGAACTGTTCTACGAATACGGTACTGCCGGACTAACCGATTCTGCTGCTGAAACCGGGGATGGACCGATCAAGAACTGGAGTGGCTCTTTCGTCGACTTCCCTGAAGTAACGGATATCGATGGTGATCACGTCAATTCGGAACAGGCGCGACGATACGGGTGCTGGCGCTGCACTATTTCGTGTGGTGGTCGCATGAAACCAACGGCAGGACGGGCCGAAGACTCCCACAAGCCAGAGTACGAAACACTCAATATGGCAGGGTCAAATGTTCTCAACTCAGACCTTGAGTCGATCATCCAATTCAACGATCTTTGTAATGCCGAAGGTATGGATACTATTTCTGCTGGTGCTGCAGTTGCGTTTGCTGTGGAGTGCTATCAGAACGAAATTCTCGACCACCGCTACGTTGGCATGGACCTAAACTGGCGAAATGGCGAAGCGGTAGTTGAACTGGCCGGGAAGATCGCTCGGAGGGAAGGCATAGGCGACATTCTTGCCGAGGGTGTGCAAGTGGCAGCGGAACGGATTGGTAGCGGTTCAGAGGAATTCGCCGTTCATTCCGGTGGGCAGGAACTTCCTGCTCACGATCCGAAATTTGTGCCCGCACTCGCCGTTACATATCGAATGGATGCGACGCCTGGACGCCACACCCAGGGCGGAGCAGGCTGGATTATGGGGTCGAATTTCATGGATGACTCTAGAGAGAATAAGTACACGGCGGACGGATTTGGAGAGCTCCAGAGCAGGGCCACGAGCATGGTGCACCTCGTGAACGCTTCAGGTATCTGCTTGTTTGGGTACACGGGTTACGACATCGAGTTCATCCAGGAGTTTATGACGGAGATCACTGGACACTCGTATACGCTGGACGAATTGGTTGCGGTCGGCGAGCGAATTGGAACACTCCGCCACCTATTCAATCTTCGTGAAGGAATGAATCCGCTCGATCTACATATGAATCCGCGTGCGATCGGTGATCCACCACAATCGGAGGGTCCAAACGCTGGGATCACCATCGATGCAGAAGCTCTGACTGCGGACTATTTGCGGGCGATGGAATGGGATTCATCAACAACCCGACCGAGCGATGAAAAACTGAAACAACTCGGATTGTTCGAACTTGTTACGGCGCGTTAGATCTTGGATATCCACCTCTTGATGCCGTGTTTCCGGCAGAGGATTGAGCTGTGGCTAACGCCAGTAATTCCGAGTAGCCGTTGTATGCGGGTCAAATGATGGGCGTAGACCAGTCGAGCAGCATCACCGTTGCTTGGTCATCAGCCTTCAAACCGGGAGAATCTTCAGGGCAGATTGCCAAACCGTTGGCACGGGCCATAGTCGTGAGCAACCCAGATCCCTGTCCACCGCTGGGTCTGGCGCGGTAGCCACTTCCGTCTTCGCTTCGGTAAACAACAACTCTTGCGTAAACCCTGCGTCGATCGCGATTCGTGATTGGTCCGTCGAGCTTTGCTTGGACCGTACGTCGCTTTGATTCGCCACGACCCGACATCAAGTCCACCGCTGGTCGAGCAAAAAGTTCAAGAACCACGGCGACGGCGACGGGATTGCCGGGTAAGCCTAGATGTGGAACGGCGTGACCATCGGATGTTGGAAACGCACCGAACGCGAGTGGTCGTGCCGGTTTCATTCGGACCGAGTGGATTGCGATCTGTCCACGGGATACCAAGACCTCTTTCACCACATCGTAGTCACCACGGGACACCCCAGCAGACGTGAGGATCATGTCTGCATCCATCGAGGCATCCAGCATTTGGTTCAACGATTCGCTGGTGTCGAGTGCCACACCAATTAAACGTGGTATCGCACCGTATCGTTGGATCGCGGCTGCAATGGTGTAGGCATTCGAGTTGTATATCTTTCCTGCCTCGGGTTGCTCACCGGGTTCGATCAGTTCATCACCAGTGGAGATGATTGCTACAACTGGTTTCCTAATGACGGATACGCTGCTGATACCAAGTGATGCGATTACGCCGATATCTGCGAATCCCAAAACACTTCGCGCTGGAATTACAATTTCATCACGTTTTACGTCCTCACCGGGCATTCGAAGATTTGCTCCGGGTTTTGGGTTAACTCTGACCCCGATGGTCTCTTGGGTGGTTCCTTCTCGTCGTCGATCGGTCTCATCTGTATCTTCAAAAGGCACTACCGCGTCGGTACCTTCCGGGATTGGTGCTCCGGTCATTATTCGAATAGCCGCGCCTTCGATCAGCTGATGATCAGGAAGCTGACCGGCGGCAACAACCCCAGACACGTCTAGTTCGACGGGCGTTTCTGGAGTCGCAGTCTTTACGTCCGCAAGCCGGACTGCGTAGCCGTCCATCGCAGAGTTTGCGAATGGTGGAACATCAATCTCCGAGCGTAAATCTTCTGCGATCACACGGTCGATCGCATCCAGCAGAGGGATCGACTCGGCAGGCAGCACGCTGAAGAACGACAGAATTAATCTCAGTGCCTCCTCGACGCTCAGAGCGTCGGGATCGGGTGGGTGGTAGTGAGAGTCGTGGTCGTGCGTATCTGCCATCGGTTTATCGGTCACCCCATGTTGCTACGGTTTACTTGTGTCGGGCCGCGACGTGGGAGTGAGAGTTACACGTTGACGGCTGCGGTCGATTATATGCAATGCTGCCGTTTGAAACGTTGCCAAAACGGACATGCCAGGCGTGGCTCGCATTGCCATCAATGACTGCTGGGTGACGATGCTTACGAGTGGGAATCCGCAGTTAATGATGACCCGTGCCTGTCCGCCAAAAGGCATGATTGCTGTAATACGCCCTTGCAGTCGGTTCGTGGAGCCGAGGCGTGTATGTTCTCCTTTAACTGGTTCAATCTGCACGGTCTCAGGTCGAAGACCAAGTAGCACGTAGTCTCCCTGCTGCCATGATCCAACTAGCGTTATTTCGGCTCTCCCAACTCTGGCTGCGGCGAGTCCACCCGATTGCTCGATGATATGTGCCGAGAATATGTTCTCCATTCCGACAAACGTTGCGACTTCTTCAGAATTCGGACGGTAAAAGACATCGTACGAACTACCTGCTTGTCGCACATTTCCATCCATTAGAACAGCAAGTTCATCACTCAGAGTTTGCGCCTCAATTCTGTTGTGAGTCACGAACAATGTAGCGGTTTGCACCTTCTGCAGGATGTTCCGAAGATCATCGTGTAGTGCAAGCCTGGTAGGTTCATCCAGCGCTGCGAATGGTTCATCAAGCAACAGCAGATCCGGTTCCAGTACTAACCCCCGGGCGAGACTCGCACGCTGAGCTTCTCCTCCGGACAGCTCACGTGCGTTTCGGTCGGCGAGATGCGCGATGCCAAGACGATCTAGCCAATCCCCAACTCGCCTTTTCGCCTCGCTTCCACCGATACCTCGGAACTTCAGACCGGTCGCAACATTGTCCCATGTCGAGGCGTTTCTCATGAAGGGTCTCTGCATCACCACTGCCAGACGACGACGTAGGATCAAATCTTGCTTGCCGTCACCGGTAGCTTCGCCGTGGTGGAAAACTGTGCCATGTGTAGGTCGTTCCAACAGCCCCACAACTCGCAGCAATGTACTTTTGCCGGCACCGTTCGGGCCGATAACAGTCAGGGTTTTTCCTAACTCGAGCTGAAGGTGCTGAATGTCCAGTACGGTGCGCCCGTCGCGTTCAACCTTGACTTCGCGAAGTTCTACAACTGATGAAGTCATGTAATACGGTTTCTTTGCTGCAGTACCGTCAGGCCGACAATCACTCCGAACACAAGCAGTAAAAGTATTACGCTGAGCGCTATAGCTGTCCCAAATTCACCTTTTCCAGATTCGAGTACGGTGGCCGTCGTAAGGACACGTGTTTCGCCCTTGATGTTTCCTCCGACCATCATCACTGCACCAACTTCGGATATAGCACCTCCAAAACCGGCCATGATCGCGGTTAGCAGCGGCAATCTGGCTTCCTGCACGACTGCTCTCAACGCCTGAATCCGTGATGCTCCGAGTCCCAGGAGTTGCTGGCGTAATTGCGGATCAATCTGCGCAACAGCAGCCATACTGAACCCGGTGATGATTGGGAAGGCGATGATTGTTTGAGCCAGGATCATTGCCCATGGGGTGTATAGAAAGTTCAGCCCACCCAGTGGACCGCTACGCCAGAGCATGATCATCACAAACAGCCCAACGACAACCGGAGGAGCTCCCATGCCGGTATGGATGATGCTCAAAGCTGCGCTCCGGCCGGGGAAGCGCCAAGTACCCAGCAGCGCTCCTAGGGGTACACCAAGAAGCAGGCTGACAAGTGTGGCTGTGCCTGAGACACGGATGGTGACCCACAGGATATTCATCAACTCGGAATCAAGATGAAATATCAGCTTGAAAGCTTGGACAATACCGTTCCAGATTAATTCCATGGCTAGCGCACCAACTCCGATTCACTGGTACCAGCATCGAGGATGAAAAGTGGTTCGCCATATTTATCGACACCAAACGTTTCGATCAGCCGCTGTGCTCGAGGAGACAGCAGGTATTCGGCGAAATCTTTTCCGCCTGCCGAATTTACGTTGTTGAATCGATCTCCGTCGAGCTCCAACACCGAGTAGATGTTTAAAAGCGAGCGATCTTCGCCGAGAAGAGGTGTGAGATCTAGGTTTTCCTTGAGTGCCAGATATGTACCGTAATCGGTAAGCGTATATGCGGATTTTTCAGATGCTATGCGAAGTGTCGCACCCATACCCTGTCCAGACTCCTGATACCGACTGCCTTTCGGGGTGATGCCTGCGGCTTGCCAGAGTGCCAGTTCCATTTTGTGTGTCCCCGAGTCATCGCCCCGAGAAATAAACAAGGTATCAGTCTCGGAGATTGCCTTCAGCGCGTTTGTTGCGGAGACAGCGATTGCAACATGGGCAGGATCATTTTCAGGTCCCACTACCTGAAAAAAGTTGTGCATCACAAGAGAACGCCGTTTGATGACCCCAGACTCTACGAGGACCTTTTCCGCGGTGGGGGCATGAACTAGCAGCACATCGGCTTCACCCCGTTCAGCCATTGCCAGAGCTTTGCCGGTACCGACGGCAATCGGTTTGATGTTGAATTCTGAAATCGATTCGAAATCGGGTATCAGCACGTCGAGAAGGCCGGAATCGTTCGTGCTCGTTGTCGTGGCGAGAATGACATCAGTCTCGCGAGCAGAACCACAGGCGGTGATGGCGACCAGCCCAACGACGATCGCGAAAATATCGAATATCCGCCAAAACGTGAAATCCCGAACTGTAGAATCCCGAAATCTGATTATGTTGTCGGCTGGATTTCCCATTACATCAGTTGTCGAATTCTGTGACTGGGGTACGGAGTTATTTCGGCTTGCAATTTGTCGTTCTGGCCGACACGCGGCAATGCTGACGCTCCATATGCTACTTGAAACGGCTCGCCTCTTTAGCTCGTTTATGAGATGCGTCGACTCGTTTTGTGCGCGAGCAGATTCGTTCTAGACGAGACGACTCAGTGCGGCGTTTTTGCAACGACTAGCAGATGGTCGATCATTTGCCCCCGGCGATCGGAGGGAAAATGCCGACACGTTCGCCATCTTGGATCACGTAGTCGCCTTTTCTCTGCCTGCTCGATACGAATGCCTGCTTAGTTTGCTCGGCCGGGATGTTCATAATCGTCAGCACCTCGTCAATTGTGGTTCCGACGGGCACATCGAGCCATATAGCCCCTGTTTCGGGCTTATTCGGATGGTATTTCCGAAGGGTGGCAAAAAGTGCCACCTCGACTCTGATGAATCCGTCGGTTCCCAATTACTCGTTGCCTCCGTACTCGCAATTCGCGTACGCCACTGGTTTACATGGATCCGAATACGGCGTCCATCTCAGCATCGGGAACGTCTGCCACAACATTGTGCGGCGGAAGTTGTTCGTAGGCCATGAACTCAGGAAGTCGATCATCAGCATTCGTGAATCCAGCTCGTTCGTTGAACAGGCGCTCTGTTCGAAGGACGTTCATACCGATTTCGTTGATGTCGTCTGCGGTGTATTCCGTTCCGAGTACACCGTTTACCGATTCAACAATGCCATCGAGACCGCTCGGCAGATCGAGAATTGCGAAGGATACGAACAAGCAATAATCGAACGTGTCGATCCACGCAGACGCAGCCTGCGATGCCCTCGACAGATCGGCCTTGCCTTCAATAGAAAGTGGATCTGACTCGCCTCCGACACCGAGAATTTCCTGAGCGACGGTGTAGCCGGCAGTGTGATCAGCGCCCTGCGGGCTTGTTGCGTAGGTAACTCCGAGTCCTTTGACGGCCCGCGGTTCATACGCCGGCATAGCCTGACCTTTTACCGTTGGTACGCGGGTGACGCCAAACGCCTGCCCTGTGAACTCGGCACCATTTCCGAGTATTCGCCCTTGAGGCGTTGCCTTGCCTACATCGTGCAGCATCTGGATGGCAGCTTTCGAATCACCGAACTCGGCTGCTCCACCCTCCATTGCGACTCCAATCGTTACGCCTGCCTCGATCGTGTCTACTCCGTATTCGTTGCACAGGTTGATCATTTCAGCGATCTCATCGAGATCGTCGATACCGCAATTGGCACCTAACGCCCAGGCGGACTCGTACTCGACTACCGATACGTGCTCGGAACCGTCTTTCTTTGCCCACACATTGGAGCACATGATGACGCAGCCTTGGTGACATGAATGACCCGATTGGCCGGCGCCACCGCGCACGGCAATAGTCTCCTGAAGCGTCTCACCGCCAATGTTGTTGGCGCCTTCGAAACTTCCGGTACTGAAGTTGCGTGTCGGCAAACCACCGGCTTCACTCATGACGTTGACAAGGGCATCGGTGCCGTAGGTGTTCAAAGTACCTTCGGGTTTTGTAATGTCGTGCTCTTGAAGTGCCGCAAGAAGTTTTCGTTCTCCCTCACGGAACAATTTTCGGTCGTTGATTTCCACACCGGGAGCACCCTTGGGGTCAACAACGATTGCCTTGAGGCGTTTACTGCCCATGACAGCACCGAGTCCACCCCTGCCTGCGTATCGGGTTGCACGGCCGTCTGCATCGTTGAAGCAGATGCCAGACATGGCCATCTTATTCTCACCGGCCGGACCGATCGTTACGACTCCAGACAGCTTGCCGTTTTCTTCGAACAGCGCCGATGCCGCTTTGGAAGTAACGGCAGCTTCCAGTTCATCGGCAGCAACCAGATTTGCTCCTTCGGAGTTGATCTTGAGCACCCACCAGCCATCTGCCGGTGCTTCACCTTCAACAATCACTGCTTTGATCCGCAGTCGACCGAGCATTTGCGCGACCGGGGTGCCAGCGTTGCTTTCTTTTATTCCACCGGTAAGAGGGGATTTGGCGCCAACTGAGATGCGCCCAGAACTCGCCGCAGCAGAACCTGTCACCACCCCGGGGGCAAATACGAGTTTGTTGTTTGGGCCAAGCGGATGGCAGGTTGGGGGCACTTCATCTAGAACAATATTCGAGGTAAGCCCGCGTCCTCCCAGCAACTTATATTTGGTCGGAACTTCCTCTTCGGTCACAGTTTGCTGTGACATGTTGATACGCAGTATTTTGGCCATTTTCAGTTCTCCCGATATCGAGGCCAGCCTGGCAAACGATATATCTGGTTTCAGATTGGCGGACGGTAATTCTGTGTCGCCGTGCGGTGATGCTACCCGCACTGTCAAGTTTTCGTGGGAACAATGTCCGAGCAGGCTTCAAGCTCTGCGACGAGTAGCGCGAAGTCGACAAAGACTCCTTGCTCATCGGTGAGCACACGCAGCACGTCCAGTGAATGGAATAGGGCGTCGGCCACAGCAAGGGTTACCGCACTTCACCGTTTCGGAGTTTGTCGAGCAGCCTCTCCATGGCGTGGGCTATTTCCGTCATCATTGCGTACCCCAGCATTGCGGAAGAATCTTTAGGGGTGTGATCGGCGCGGAAGATCGTTGCGAGGCTTTCCTCAGTCGTCTCTTTTTTTGAGTTCGAGAGGGATTACTTCATCGTCAAGAAGCTGGAACTGTTCTTCAGTTTCTTCGAGAAATATTTTTAGATCCTAAGAAGTGATGTCATTTGTAAGTTGCATTATTCAACGCTTTCAAATTGCTGATATCGCCACCGCGACTGACTGACGAGTTAGTGAATGCGATAGCTGCAGTTGACGTTCCCCCATGATGCTCCGGTCGGAATTTAACTGACATCTGCCCATGCCACACCAGACCCAATTGCATCACTGTTCAAGTAAATGTGTGCCCGAGCGTCGAAACATCAGGGAATGAGTGGGAGCACCTTGTGGGATTCTGCAAGTAAGTCGCCCAATTGAATGCTGGGTGATTTACACCAATAGACAGCATATGGGTTGATCTGGAACCGAGTCGACTCAACAATCTCAGTGATAATTTTGGGAGCGTGAGCGCATGTGAGCGCTGAGGTGCTGGCCAATAACTGGAACTGAGAATCGGTGCTTTACAGAGACCCGTCGATGATCATGTCGATCACGGCTGGCTTACCAGAATCGATTGCCGAATTGATCGCTGAATCGATATCGGCGGGGTCTTCTACTCGAACTCCCTGCATGCCGTAGGCTTGAGCCTGTACTGCAAAATCGATCGGATTCGGGAAGTCCATCGCGAAGTACGAATCAGGCTGTTCCAACTCGTTCAGACGGTGATAGTGATTCATATTCACTTTCAGCACCCGATACGAAGCGTTGTTGCAGATGACAAATACGGCCGGAATTTCCGAGTTCACCGCTGTCCAGAGCGCCTGAATGGTCATGATTGCACTACCGTCGCCGATAACTCCAACTACTGGTTGATCGGGACTGCCGAGCTTCACACCCATCACAGCACCCATTCCCCAACCAATAGCCTGGCCACGGCAACCGTAGTAGGTCCCTTGTCTCGAAGGTGCAAGCGCGTCGAATAGAAGGCCGCCGGTGCTTACGGAATCGTTGAACACCGCCGAGTTGTCGGGCAATGCCTTTGCGAGATGATCGACCATCATTGCGGGCGACATTGGCCTGCCTTTGGTCGTGGTTCCAGCGAGCGTTTGGAATGCTTCGATTCGCGCTGCACTCTCGGCTGCGGCTTCCTGCTTACGACCTGTCGCTGCCTCGACCTGTGAACCGTTTAGTCCGTCTTTAAGTGCCTCCGCAAGTTGTCCGAGCGCCTT
This sequence comes from uncultured Dehalococcoidia bacterium, assembly GCA_913052475.1. GTDB lineage: Bacteria > Chloroflexota > Dehalococcoidia > Lucifugimonadales > Lucifugimonadaceae > Lucifugimonas. The sequence goes on along the minus strand of CAJXEJ010000022.1, from coordinate 6,224 downwards.
TCCCGGTGATGCCAAGATTCCAAGATCGGTTGGTTCAGATTTGCCGATCGCTCCGGGATTGATATCGATGTGAACCAACTTTGAGTCGGCAGCAACGAACTGCCCGGACTGATAGAAGAAATCTTCGAACACGGGGCAACCGACCGCCACTAATACGTCGGCTGCTCGTACCGCATCGACCGACTCAGCGGTGCGCATATTTAGAGCACCCTGCCACAGCGGATGGTCGGCTGGGAAGTTCACGCTGGTAGAACCATGACCGTACGCTCGCATACCACCGGCTTCGGCTACTGCAACGGCTGCTGCCGTGCCGTTCGATTCGGCAACCCGATCACCAACAACGAGAATCGGGCGTTCGGCTCCTGCTACAAGACTGCATATCTGGTCGATCAGCTGAGGGTCGGCGGATGGTGATACATCAACGTGTGCCGATGGGATCAGATCCATTTCAGCTTCGTCGTCAAATGCGTTCGCCGACATTGCGACGAATGTTGGACCAGTCGGTGCGGTACGGGCTTCCTGGAATGCTCGGCGAATTACGGACGGAACTTGCTCGGCGTGGGTGATCTCAGCGCTCCACTTGGCATAGGGACGCGCCATATCAGCGAGGTCAGAGCGACCCGCCCCAAGCTTTCTGATGTCCTTGTTGCCAGCGGTCATGACCATCGGGGTTCCGCTATACAACTGGTCGATCATTAACGAGAGACCGTTCGACATTCCGTTATCGATGTGGAGGCTTACGAGCGGTACTTTCCCGATTGATCGTGCGTAGCCTTCAGCCAGCCCGACTGCGACGCCTTCTTGCAGCACCAGCACGTACTCGATCGACGAGTACTGATCCATGATCGCCATCATCGGAGCTTCGCTCGTTCCGGGGTTGCCGAACATGTATTCGACACCCTCTGCTTCGAACATTTTTAGGAGTGCGTGTTTACCAGCGATGTGTGCCAAGACTTCAATTCCTTTTGGTGTGCAGTGTTTGCGAAGTTCGCTTTTGGTCAGTTACCTGGAGCGGCATCTATTAAGACATTCCTGAACTGATCGGCGACTATTTCTACTTCGTCTTCCTGAAGATTCAATGGGTCAATCCATATTTTGTCGGCCGATTTATGTGATCCACCGCTGCGTATATTCGGGATGTGTCCGATTTCATGCGGCCGGCAATTTCTTCGTATCCCTGACTTTCCAGTTTTCGGCGAACGTTACCACCGCATGAAGGATGTAGTGGTCGTAGTTGTGCACTACTTCGGTAGGTATACCGGGTATTTTTGCTATTTGATCGACGACAAAGTTCATTTGATCCTGGTAAGCCTTCGTTTCCGGCGAGTTCGGCGATTCGCTCGCCAACAGCAAGGAGTAGTTCGTCGATATCGACGAATACTTCACTCATAGCTTCCATCGTTTCGATGGCGTCGGGATGAGGGCGGGAGCTCGAGTGCTTGATGTTCGGTCCACCAGCGTTAATGAGAGATGTGACGCCGAGACGATCGGCTATTGAATTACCGCTGAGTTTGCTGGATTTAATTGCTGGTTGATCTTGAGTCACGAAACTAATCTCCACTTACTGGACTGGTTTCAATCTGTTGCTTGATCGGAGCAGGATTACCGGGCTGTTCTTCCATTTCGGGCCAGTTCGGAATCAACTGCTTGTGGGTGTTTTCGAGCAGGATTATCGAGACCGCTCCGGCAAGACTGAATGCACCGGAAAGCCCGATCGCCCACGAGTACCCGCCGGTGATATCGAACACCATGCCCGGTATTACGCCACCGAGTGCCATGCCAAGCCCGGCACCAAGCAATTGCCACCCGTATGTGGTGCCCATTGGTGTGTAGCCGTAGTACTTGCGAATTAAAACCGGGAATACTGTGCCTTCGCCGCCATACGGAATCGCCCAGACCACCGCGAAGATGTAGAAATCCAGAGTGGAATCGGCGGTGAACAGGAGCAACACGCCAACTCCCTGACCGAAGAACGCAATGAACATGACTGCTTTGGCACTGATTTTTTCGGACAGCACCGGTGCCAGAAATCTAGTCGCCATACTGACAATCGAAACCGTCGTCAAAACTCCCGCTGCTGTAAGTGGTCCGAGCCCTTTTGATATTCCTAACGGGATGATCCCGACCAGAATCACAGCGTGCCCAACACACCCGAGAAAGTGGATGTTAATCAGGTTCCAGAATGCGTTGGTTTTGTAGACGAATCTCTGGAATTCCTTCTGAGTTTTGACGTACACGTTGCCGCTTGTAACGAGTGGGTTGTCGGACGATTTCGTTCCGTAAGCACTTCGTCCAGCTTCTTCTGGAGTATTCCGGAAGAACAGCAAAATGATTAACAAAACCACAGTGCCAACGGTTCCAACTACCATGAACGCCTGGCTCCAACCGACCGTTGCGAACAGCACTGCCAAAGTCTGCACCACCAGTGCCGGACCTAGGCTCCACGAGACCATCATGATGCCGGTTCCAAGACCGAGATGCCGTCTGAACCATGCTGCAACCGCAGGGACGACCGGCACAAGGAGAAGTGCTTGCGAGATGCCTAAAACTATTCCGTAGGCAACATAGAGTTCCCATATTTCTTTCGTCTGGGATGTCCACATCATCCCGGTGAAAAATAGAATTGTGCCAACGGTCATTGTTTTTCGGGCACCGTAGCGGTTTCCAAGGTAGCCAGCTAACGGCGATGCCAGCGCCGTGATGATCGACATTAGGGCGTAGGCAAGACCGATCGAGCCGGGCGTCCATCCGAATGCCTCAACTAGTGGGTCGATGAGTACACCAAACGCCATTCGAATCGCTGCACCGACCATCTGAACGATCCCGGCGATCGCCACGATGAGCCACGCGTAGTGGGCGATGGTGTGCTCTTCAAGGCCGAATTTTCTGTCGAGCCAGAGTGCTGCATTGCGCATGAGTTAGTTGATTAGTGAAGTGGGCAAGCGAATACCAGCCCTTCTTCCCACCATTCACCCTCGGCCTGAGATTCAGGAATCCCGGCTGCACTGGCGCGATTTTCGATCCTGTCGGATGACACCCACGCGCCAAAGTAAATCAGCACAGCAAGAGTGCCAATTAGGGTCGTCATCAAGAGCCCAAAACCCAGAAACGGGCGACCTTTAATTTCGAATCCTTCGAGATTCGGCGGACTGTTGTCGACGGGCTGAACCGGTGTGGTGACTTTCATCGCGAGATCATACGCCGCCTAGATCGTCTGAGGCAGGTAAAACAATCACGAAAGAGTTGCCACTTTGTGTGATGCGATCCACTCTTCGTCGAGTTCGATTCCAAGACCTGGTCCCATCGGAGCTTCCAGGTTGCCGTTATCGTTGATTTTCAGCTGTTCGGTCACACCCCACTGGTGCACTTCTTTGGGTAGCCAGTACTCAAAGTAAGTGCAGTTCACCGAAGATATGATGACGTGCAGGTTGGCGACGTTCATCGCCGAATTTCCGGCGAGGCCCACTTCGCAAACCTTGTGAAAGCCTTCGACCAGAGCCATCTGTTTCTTGAGTCCGGTAATTCCGATCTTTCTCACCGTCCCCCGAATGAGGCGTGTGGCATTCTGATGAAGGAAGTTGGCGGCTTCATGGAACAAGAAGCACGTAGTATCGCTCATGTTCAACGGAGTCTCGAGGCGATTCGTAAGTTCTTTGATGGACTCGATATCGTTGGCAGGAATCGGATCTTCGAACCAGAAATAATCATGGGCATCGAGGGCATGGCCGACATAGAGCGCCTCGCGGAAGGTGTAACCGTGGTTGCGATCGAGCATCAGCGTCATGCTATCGCCGACAGCTTCACGAACTTTCGCAGCTGTGATTGCCGCTTGTTTGTAGTAAAGCGGGCCCGGATGGATTTTGTACGCTGAAAAACCTTCGGATTTCAGTTGAAGTGCTTCCTCAACGAATCCCTCGGGTGTTTCGTGCCGAGGCGGATAGGTTGCGTAGAGCGGTACTTCGGTGCGGGCGGTGCCGAGCAACTTGTGGATCGGTTGTCCCGCTGATTTGCCTTCGATGTCCCAGAGTGCGACGTCGAGAGGTGCCCAGACTGGTTGTATTGCCGAGCCGTGACCGGAAATCACCGCGAGTTGGTTCCACAGCCACTCACGATCTGAGGATTCGCGACCCATCATGGCAGGTTTCAACGTCTTGATTATCGTTTCCATCCGTTGAGACGAATCGGCAGCTTGGTCGCCTACGAACGCATGCCCTTCAATCCCCGCATCCGTCTGCACTCTGAGCACGCCCTGAGTGGTTGTGCCACCGAGGTCATTGCGTTCGTCCTGTACTCGTACGGAGGCGGTCTGTCGTTCGATTACATCAATCGTGATGTCAGTGATTTTCATATATTCGCCAGTGTTCGTTGTGAGAGTGGAAGTCGTTCTTATCGCACTACGGATCAGATAGGTACGGATACTACATGCGCTGTACCTCGACTGGGCATTTCTCCTAATCGAATTGGAACTTACACGATTACGCCGAGAACAGCATGTTAGAGAGAATGGAACTATCTATTTCTTGTCCGTAACTCAGATCAGTTACGTCAGTTGCGGATTACCCGCTGAGGCACGTGTACCCAATATGGAACACTGGACAGACGACCGAAGAATCCATTCGTGATGACCCATATCGGCAAGATCGGGAAGACGGGTAAACCCACTCGAGGTGCGTTTGTCGCCGAACAGGTCAGTCAAATCATGATCAAGGTCGAGCCGCGTGTTTCTGAATTGAGGTCGGTTAACAAGGAGCATGAAGGGCATCTCGAAACACTCGGCAAATATCAGGACTTAATCGAGAACAAGAAACGGCATGCTGACGCCTTCAATCAGGATCTCCGTATGGCGATACAGGATCTTGAAAAGGACTACCAGAATGCTCTTGCCAGTATCGATGGGGTGAAGCAGAGCATTCGAGTAAAACGCACGACAATGCGGGGAATAGAAGACTGCATGAAGATGTACAAGCAGCAGGTGTTCAAGCACATAGCGCAGTTTATGCCGGCATCCAAGCAAAGACCGATTCAGCAAAAATCGGCGTAACGCCAATCACACCGGTCTGCGAGATCGTTTCCAACCTGCTTCCGATGGAGTTAATCTAACGACACCTAATTTTGGTGTCGTTTTCTTTTGCTTCTTTTTGGGAGAGTCTTTTGGTGACTAGCTCTGAGTTGTTGGCTCTTGAACCGAAGATCGCGGAACTTGCTTCTGCTGCGATGAAACAAGACCGGGTGCCGGGTCTTTCTATTGGTGTCGTTCGAGGCGATTCGCTCGCCAGATATTTTTCGTTTGGTACGCAAACACTGGGTGAAGACAAGCCACCGACTGAGCAGACCATTTCACGTGTTGCATCGATTACGAAGACATTTACTGGAACGGCGATATTGCAACTGCGCGATCTTGGGCAGCTAGAACTCGATGATCCGTTACTGGTTCACATGCCCGATTTCACCGTGTCGAATGCTTTGCGGGGGACGCTGGAAGGTGTGACCATTCGGCGGATGATGACTCACTACTCGGGTCTACGAACCGAGCATCCGCTCACCGACTGGGATGCTCCTTCCTTCCCGACCGGTGAAGATCTTCTTGATGGTCTTGCCGAAATCAACATTGTGATTCCGCAAGACAGCCAGTGGAAGTATTCGAATCTAGCTGTTGGCCTGCTGGGTCATCTGATCGAGCAGATCAGCGGTGTTCCTTACGAACAGTACATCTACGAGGAAATTACTGGTCCGCTGGGTTTGCCTAACACCCGATTCGAACTCGATGCCGACCAAGCTACATTGAAAGCCAACGGTTACAGCCATCCGTTACCGGGGACGGATGAATTACGAGACGCGCCTTACGCCTCGCTGCGGGGTATATCGGCAGCGGGGCAACTCCATTCGAACGTTGAAGATCTGGCAAAGTGGGTGTCGTTCCAGTTCACGTCCGGACGCACGAATCATCCGAGCAAGGTGCTTTCGGCTTCGACACTCGCCGAGATGCATCGACCCGTTTACATGTCGAATGATTGGTCGAATGGGCAGGCGTTATCGTGGCGGATGAACCGACGGGACGATCTTGTGTTCCACAATCACGGAGGCGGCATTCAGGGGTTCGCCTCGAACGTGGTGTTCAGTGTTAAGGCGCAGACTGGGGTTGTTGTACTGGCGAACATTTGGCCGGCTCCAACGCCGTACGTACTCGCCGAAGATATCGCCGACCTTGTGATTCGAGAACTGGG
>CAJXEJ010000021.1 GCA_913052475.1 uncultured Dehalococcoidia bacterium | reverse complement strand
CAGGAGGATGCGAAGGTTAGTGGTGACCGCTGCCCACTGCGCCGAGACGAGAAACGGAACTGCTTTGTTCAAAAGTGTGAAAATCAGGTACAGAGCCAGCAGCGTCAGCACCGCGTTGTACCAGGGGCTGAACAAATTACGCCGGAGCCAGGTTAAAGGGTCAATTGACTCCCTGGGGGGCGGCGTGCTGGATGTAATCGTTTCCACCATATTCTTAGCGCTCTACGATCAGTACTTTGCGGTTATACCAGTTGCCTATCAGCGAATAGATGACACCAATAATCAAGTAAGTGACTATAAGCAATATAAAGATTTGAAGAGCGAGACCGGTCTTCTCTATGGCGGTTCTGGATACCACGAAAACCTCTGAATATCCGACAACAATCGCCAATGCAGATCCTTTTGTTAGATTAACGTACTGGCCAATCATCGGAGGCACGGCGATTCGCGCCGCCTGCGGCAGGACGATATTCCAGATTACCTGCTTGTAACTCATACCAAGTGCGCGAGCGGCTTCTAACTGACCTCCTGGAACTGACTGAACGGCGCCGCGAACGATCTCTGCGACATAGGACGCTATGTAAAGGGTCAACGCGGCCAGAATGGCGAAGAATTCCGTGGTAAATCTCATCCCGCCTCGGAAATTTACTCCCTCCAGTACAGGCTGATTGATCGAGAAGGGGGCCGTAGGTTGCACTACCCAACCCAACACCGCCATCGCCGTCACAATCAAGAGCAGCGTGTACTTTGTGTTCAGCGGACGCGCAAGCCTCCCCAAACGTTCTTCGTACCTAAAAAACAACCGACGCAGCATATACGCGGCCATCAATCCTGCCGCGACGAACAGCAGCCACGGCACCAGTGATGAACTGAAGTCAAGGCTCGTGGTATAAATCCCCCGGTTGCTTGCCACGCCGACACCTGGTATACGCCATGCTTCTTTCGTTTGTGGAAGAGTCGTCAGAAGGCCATAGAACAGGAAGAATGCGAAGACAATGAGCGGGATGTTTCGCAGACCTTCTACGTAAACTGTTGCCAATTTGCTGATTAGCCAGTTACTCGAAAGGCGAGCCAGCCCGATGATAATCCCCACTATGGTCGTCAGAACAGCCCCAATGACTACGAGGCGGATGGTATTTGACAGTCCCGCCAGGAATGCGTAGAGGATCGACCGACTCGAGTCATAAGGAATAAGGCTGTAGGGTACGTCGAAACCAGCGTTAGTCTGCAGTAAGCGGAAGCTGAGGTTTACGCCCCGCTGTTCGGCGTTATTCATCAGATTAACTGCTAGGAACCCAACTACTGACGCCACAGCCAAAGCCGCGAAAACCTGCATAGCGTACCGGATAAAGATAACGTTCCGCCAAACAGGTACACCGTGGTAGTTCAGAATTTCGAGCGACGGTCTAACGGACATGCAGTCCCATTTCCCTCAAGAAACCTGCCCCCCTCTGAAGCCGATGCTTCAGGGGGGGCAGTCTATTTGTCCGACTGAACTGCACACCTAAATGTGTTATGTCAGTTGCCAAGAACCTGTGTTATTCAAGTCCGGGAGCGAACAGCAGGCCGCCCTGATTCCACAGTGCGTCGTTAGCTCGCGGCCGGAAGAATCCGCCAATGCGCTTCGACTCATCCTTTGAATAGAACCTCTCAACGAGTTCATGGAAGTTACCGATCTTTTTGATCACGTTATGACCGAAGTCGAGATCCAGACCCAGTATCTCCTGACCGTATTCGCCCTCAACCCCGAGCATACGTCGAATCCTCGCATTCTCGGATGTGGCGGCCATCTCATCCACGTTCTCCGAGGTTACGCCCAGTTCTTCGGCGTTGATCATCACCCACTCCACAAATCGGATCAGGTCGTACCACTGGTCGTCGCCGTGACCAACAAGCATCCCCCAAGGATCCTTGCCCATCAGGCTATCCCATACTACGTGGGCATCAGGATTGGTAAAGTCTGCCTGATCTCGACCGAGGTCTGCTTTTCCAGCAATGATGAAATCACATCTCCCCTGGTCATAGGCGGGCATCGGGTCATCCAACTGGACCATCTCGAAATCGATCCCGTACTGACCTTTGAGGTCTTCGGCAGCAGGAACGTAATTTGTACCGGCTGACACGCAGAGCGTTTTGGCATCCAAGCTCTGCCAGTCGTCGGCAACGATACCACTGTCCAGCCTGCTCATAACTCCCATACCTGCATAGTGGTGGATGGTCGTGAAGTTACCCCACGTCGCCTCGCGGCGAGCGTTCTGGGTATTGGCCAAGACCATCACGTCGATCTTCCCTGCCTGCATGGTGGTCGGGCGGTCCGCCCAGCTGATCACTTGCATCTCCCAGCGATCTTCGTGGTCACCAAAGATGGCGGTGGCATAAGCCTTGCACATTTCGATGCCATAACCCATCCATTCACCATCCTCATCGATGTAGTTAAAACCAGGGTGGTCATTCACACCAACGCAGATGAGTTTTCCTCGATCTCGAACGAGCTTCAGGCGGCTGCCCCAACCGCCCGGCTGCGTGGCATCTTCAGCCGCTTCACTAGCCGATGTCACAGCGGCCGCCAGATCGTCTTTAGCCTGGTTGAGCTGGGCCGTCAGGCTATCTATCTCGGTCTGGGCACCGGCATCACTCGCGCTTGCTTTTGCCTGGACAACCTGTGCCTTTAGGTCATCTATCTCGGCTTGTAATTCATCATTATTATTACTACACGCGACAATTGCTATCAAAACAAATAGCGCAGCCAGTAGCGTTGTTGAGCGCTTGTGCATTGTTTTCTCCGGCCTTTCGATGAGTGGTAGTCAATTTTTATCTTGCCAACCATACATACTGAGTGTATGTTGATCAGCATAATATATTAGTTCTATGTCTCTGTAAATGAAATGTAAATGAACAGGAAGCAATCGCCATAATAACGAAACAACTACCAGAGCGTCGGCGAGGTACTAGCCGTGATCGTATATTGGCGATCGCAACGGAACATTTCGCAACACATGGCTACTCGGGTACGTCACTCGAACAAGTGGTGACAGACGCCGGAGTAACGCGCGGAGCCCTGTATCACCACTTCGAAGACAAGCACGAGCTATTTCGGTTGGTATGCCGCGAGGTGCAAACTGAAAATGCAAAAACGATCATCGCTGTGATCAATAGCACATCTGATCCCTGGGACGCGTTTATTGGGGCAGTGCACGCCACCATTGATGCGGCAGCCAAACCTGATGTTCGACGGATCCTTTTTACTGAACGGGAATCCATTCTTACGCCAAAAGAATGGAATCAAATCAGTGCCGAAACAAACTTCTGGGCGATGGAATCCGCGTTGGAAAACGCAATGGATCAGGGCTACATGGAACGTCGCCCGGCTTTGGCTCTGTTCAGCGTGATCGCAATGTCGATAAGCCGGATCACCGCTATCACGGCATACTCAAACAATCTCTCACTAGATGAAGTCCACGCCGAGTTCGAGGATTGGCTCGGAAGATATCGGATCAAAAAAGGCTAGCTTCGTTCAGGTCTGTTAGTAGCCCCCCCCCCCTTATAAAAATTCGGTACACGCAGGGCACTCGAGGAGATTGAGCAATGGAATTCGTTTATGCATACAGGCGTTCGGTTTTTTATCCGCAACGAGGTGAAGGCCTTGTAGTGCCCTCAGGGGATCTACGACGAAAGTACTTCGCGAAAGTTAAGGCACTGGGATTCGAAGGCATTGAACTTGGCCTGGACGCACTCGGTGCAGCCGAAGATTCGGATGAGGCTGCGGCCGATCTGCTGCACGATTTGGAAGAAGAGGGTTTGCCTTGCGTCGCTCTAAGGGGCGGTGGCAGCCTGGTCGATCCAAGATTCGGTTCGGAAAACGAGATGCAGCTACCTGCTGCAGTTGAAATGGCCACCAAACTTAAAGTCGGAATTGTCAATCTAGCTTTAGCAAGCCCGCCGCTAGATCCGGATGCCCCAGGTGCGACATACGGCGAAACGGTCTCTCAAGGCTCCAGTCGGCTGGCAAAGCTTGAGGACTACGACAGGACCGCGAGAATTATCGCGTCTACAGCGGACCGCGCATCGGCAGTGGGCGTACAGCTTTCGATCGAATTGCACCAGCGTTCGATTGTCGATAACAGTTGGACGCTACTTCGTTTGATCGACATGATCGACCGGCCGAATGTCGGAGTTAACGCAGATGCTGCGAACACCTACTGGGCATACGAGGATGCGGAAGAGTCGTTCGAGGACGCGATCACTGCGCTTGCGCCACGGTCGAACTACTGGCACTGCAAGAACCTGACCCGGGTGCATATCCCCGAACTGCATCGCGCAATCTATACAAGAGTTCCGATCCCTTACGGAGATCTCGACTACCGCTTCGCAGTATCGGCAATGATCGATGCTGGATATGACGGCATGGTCGGAATCGAAGGCCTTCGTGTTGGCGATCAACTCTCAGGTGACACCGAGAGCCTGAACCGCCTGAAGTCACTGTTCCAGGAGCTTTCCTAAGTTTACCGGTGCATACAATTTGGTAATTCGTTGCTTCCCGAATCGGTATTTGCCGACGGTAACACATTCGACAGAGCGAGCTAGGCTTCGTTAATCCATACAAGCATCTCGCCCTGTTCTCTGTTGCCCCATACAGCGTATGGCACGGCTTTTATCGTCGTAGTTGTCGGCTTTCCGGGATTCGTTGAATAGAGTGGTTCCCCGGTATCTCGACCTATTTTTTGGGCCGAAACCGAGATCGTGGCGACTCCACCGAGTTGGGACTCTTCGAAATTGCTGTGTAACTCAGCATCACGCGGTAAAACCAACGCGTTCAGCCCCGTGCTGTTGTCTACTTCTTCAAGGCAATAGACGATTGGTCCACGCTGCAATGCAACTTTTCCGGTGCTGGAGCTGACACGGCGGTCGCTGTAGATTCGTTCCACTGGCATCGCCAATCGGAGTACCACCATGTCACCGGATTTCCAGACACGGTGCAACAGCACATAACCCTTGTCAGTCTGGTGCTCGACCGGTGAATCATTGATCTCCAGCTTGGCATCATTGCACCAGCCAGGAATCCGTAACCGCAGATCGAACTCGGTCGGCTGATCCAACTCCATTGTGATAGCCACATCACCGTCCCACGGATAACGGGTTTCTTGCTTCAGCGTGACCACCTTGTCGCCAACATGGGCGGTAACTTCACCGGACACATACAGGTGTACTGCAACGCCTGTTGAATTCTCTGAGTAAAAATATCGCCCGAGCGCGGCCAGTGTCCTGATCACATTTGGAGGGCAACATGCCGTGTCGAACCAGCCCTGCCTAAAGGGCTTGATACGTTCCCGTCTCCTGAAGTATGGAGCCTGAGGATCCACTTCCAGCAGGTTCGCATAGAAAAACGTGTCGCCAGCGAGAGAAACACCGCTGAGAAAGCCGTTGTACAGCACGCGCTCTGCCACATCAGCGTAATGAGAGTCGCCTTCTGCCTGCAGCATGCGGGTGGCCCAATTTACGAGTCCTATAGATGCGCAAGTTTCTGCATATGCCGTATCACTGGGTAGATCGTGATCGACCGTGAATCGTTCGCCCTCGGACGTCGAGCCAACGCCTCCGGTGATGTACATGCGGCGATTCGTCACGTTATCCCACAGTGTCCTACAGGCAGCCATCAATCCCTCATCGCCTGTACCCGCAGCCACGCCAGCCATACCGTCATAGAGATACATTGCACGCACAGAGTGACCTTCAGCCGTCGTCTGTTCGCGTACCGGGAGATGCGCCTGTTTCACGTCGTGGCGTAGGCCAATCGTGTGCGGCCATTCTTCCACGTTCTTGTCATCTTCGTTGCGTTCATCCGACTCGATGTCGAAGTAATGAGGCAGCTTCCCTCGTTCGTCGATGAAGTAGCTGGCAAGATCCAAGAATCGCCTTTCACCGGTGGTCTTCCAGATCCTTACCAGTGCTAGTTCGATCTCCTCGTGACCGGGATACCCGCGTCTCTTTCCAGGCTCGGGGCCGAACGTTGAGGCAATGTAATCGATGTAGCTGATCATCGGATCAAGCAACGTGCGATTGCCCGTGGCTTCGAAGTGCGCCACCGCGGCTTCGATCAGGTGGCCTGCGCAATATAGCTCGTGCAGATCGCGCAGGTTAGTCCACCTGCCGTCGGGATCAACTGTTGTGAAATGGACATTCAAATAGCTGTCATCCTGTTGTGAGGCAGCGATTAATTCGACGATTTCTTCAACCTTCCCGGCCAGGTCTGCGTCAAAGTGAGTCGCAAGAGAATAGCTCGCAGCTTCGATCCATTTAGCAACGTCGGAATCCCAGTAAATCGGAGGGTTCGGCATGCCAAACACCCATCCACCTTCAGGATTCGCGTGGGTCAATTTGAATGAGTCGAAGCGACCCGTCTTCTCCGACATCGACTGCACATACGGAATGGTGATCTTGCGGTTTGTCTCCTGCCGAGGCAACCAAAATTGATCGTTAATCACAACGCGGGTGAACGGAACAGCACTCATCGGATGAAAATCAGGGCTGGCCATGGAATGTCCTTAGTAGTAGTTAGGTGAAAAGTGAGTCCTGATACAACCATGGATTTTGGCGCAAGGTCGCCGTTGAAGCACCGACTTTTTTCATGCGACGCGCTCTGGTGATCCGAGCTGCAGTTCGTCGAACTTGACGCAGGGGCAGAATAGCACCATCCATCGTCAGCTGAGGAGAGCCTGTTTTTCGACTAGTGTTCGATTCTAATGATCAAATTCCCTGCCTCAAACGAGTGAACGATCCCCGTTAGAATCCTCACAATGGCAGTACACACTACAAGATCTAACCGAACCCGTTTACATCTTCGCTGCTTCGGTATAGGATGCCGCAAATCATACATACAGTCTGTATTGTACGTTTTCACTGGAAGTGAGATGCGAGTAGCGCAAACGCGGCGTATATTTGCCTGCGCAAAGGGCCAACATCAAACTCGACTCGTTTAAATCGGCAAGTGCGAATACCGAATTATCGTCAACAAAGGAAGATAACTTGACAACTCAAGAATGGGGATCAATTTACAAGGAAATGGGTGCCACACCGGTTGTGAATGCCACTGGAAGCGTGACGTTCCTCGGCGGTTCAACTCCGAACGCCGAAGTGAAGGCTGCAATGGATGCAGCAGACTCTGCTTTTATTCCGTTGATTCACTTGGAGCAGGTTGCCGGTGATCGAATCGCCGAGATACTAGGCGTACCGGCCGCATATGTAACTTCGGGTGCAGGATCGGCCCTTACGCTTGCAACGGCCGCGTTCATGGCTGGTAGGGATGAGAAGAAAATAGAGCAACTCCCCGATACGACAGGGATGCCGAACGAAATTCTGATTCAGAAGCGCCAGCGATACTGGTACGACCGATGTCTCGAAATGGCCGGTGCAAAGCTGGTCGATATCGGTGACGAAAATGGCACAACTGCCGACCAGCTTCGGGCCGCGATTTCGGAAAAAACAGCAGCGGTTCACTGGAATGCTTACGAGCAGCTGCCAGTCGATCCCAGCATACTTACGCTCGAAGAGACCATCGAAATCGCACACGCTGCCGGCAAACCGGTATCGGTTGATGCGGCAGGGCAGATCTTCCCACTTGAGAACTTTGGCAAATACATAAAAATGGGCGCTGACTTCCAGTGCATAGCCGCCAAGTACATGGGAGCTCCGCACTCAACAGGATTCGCGCTCGGTACCAAGGAAGTTATCGAGACCATTTCTCGACATTCATTTGTTGGATACGAGACACATCGAATTCGCGGCATTGGCCGCCCGCAGAAGATCGACCGACAGGAAATCATGGGTGTTGTGGCCGCCGTACAGCGTTGGATGACGTTGAACCATGAGGACCGCTTGGCAGAGTTCGAATCAAAGTCTCAAGAAATACTCAGGCGACTTCAGGGTATCCCCGGTGTGACCGCCTGGCTCAACCCAAACATCATGGGCCATATGCCGTACGGTGTTTTTCTGACACTAGATTTCGATGCCGTTGGTTTGACCATCGATGATCTTGTACAGAAACTGAAGGATGGCAACCCGTCGGTCTGGACTCGACGTGCGCTCGACGGCGCTGACCGTCTCGACATCCATGTATTCGGACTGGTAGACGGTGAAGCCGAACTTGTCGGTGATGCCATGGCTGCAATCCTAAAAGGCTAGTTTTGCGATCTGGCGACTGGTCAGGAAATAACCGAAATCTGCGCCCGGTCATTCATGACCGGGCGTTTTGCTGTCTGGGTCTATACACCTTGCTGCCGCTTATGCTCTCAAATCTCGAACAGTGGCAATAAATGAGTAGGATCGCAACAGCAGCTAGAGATCCAGAAGAAGATCCAACAACTGCAGCAACAGCAGTAGCAACACCGACTCTCAGCACCGTGACCCTCACATCCCTAAGTAACAAGCCGCAGGGCGGTCTATCGGCGGGCGACTGTGACACTCGCCTTAGTTTCCATGCCCGAACAGGTTAGATTCAACACATGAATCCTTGGTCGAAACGTCCCGGCAAGAAAGTTTCCGTTACCCGTTTCTCATTGGAGTCGTGGGCGCAGCACATGGCAGACCCTAAGCAGTACGCAAGTATGTTGAGGGAACACGCACGTTCGATCAGGGAGCAGCTGAAGCTGCTGGATAAGGGGAAGGGGTGAAATTTCACCCAATTATCAGCATGTGGCTGTCAAACGCGAAAAAGCCCCGGATTTCTCTAGGGCTCCTTCCAGTTCAATTGCAATATGGAGGCGACGGGCGGATTCGAACCGCCGAATAGAGGTTTTGCAGACCTCCGCCTTAAACCACTTGGCCACGTCGCCTGGAACATCGAGATGCTCACAAAAATCGAGGCTTAATAAACCTCTGTCTTAAGTCGTCTGGAAACTATCGCATTCAGATCGAGTTATCAGACCAAACACACAAGCAAAAATATGGTGCCGAGGGCGGGACTCGAACCCGCACGTCCTTACGAACACTACGCCCTCAACGTAGCCTGTCTACCAATTTCAGCACCCCGGCATTGGGATGACACCGAATACACGCTGCAATTCGCTTCTCAAATTTGGCAGGAGCGGAGGGATTCGAACCCCCGACCGCTGGTTTTGGAGACCAGTGCTCTAGCCAGACTGAGCTACGCTCCTGCGAAGAACAAACAAACGGCTTAAATAAATAGGCCACTGACTGTCCGCAGCACTCAATCATACCTTGACGATTGCTTACCCGACAGCCAGCGGCCCGCTTATTTTTATTTGGTTTTCATCAGGTGATGAAATTCAGACCACACACCTAAAGCGCGGCGGCGTCTTTCTCACCTGTTCGGACACGGATTACCTCGGATACGGGCGATACAAATATCTTCCCGTCACCGATCTGTCCATCCTCGCCTGTCCTTGATGCCACGATGATTGCTTCAACAACGGCATCCTTCTTGTCTGCCTTCACAACCGTAGTGACAACCGTCTTTGGCAATGCCGCACGTGTGGTAATTGTTGCGCCACGACCCGTGAACACTTCAACGCCCTGCTGCGTACCCTTGCCCGTTACGTTCGCAATGTGGTAACCGCCACACCCCGCATCGATCAGAGCTTCAACGACTAAGTTGACTCGCTCTGGCCGAACTACTGCTTCAATTTTGATCATGATTTACTGTTCTCCCGCTGCGTGACCGGTACTAAACCCGATCACGCAGGTTGGTTGAATGCTTAGTCAGCTCCGTCGCCGACGTATGCGCGCTCACCGTGGAGTGCAATGTCGAGACCAGCGTCTTCGTCTGCATCTTCAGCCCGGAGACCCAGACCAGGTATTACATCGAGAATCTTCAAGATGATGAATGTAACGATGAATGAATAGGCGATTGTTGCCAGCACGGCGACTACGTTGTAGCCCAACACCTCAGCATCACCATCGACAAGACCGATTCCGCCGACTGCGAAGATACCGGTTGCGAGCGCACCCCAGATACCACCGATTCCGTGAACGGCCATTACTTCTAGCGCATCATCGAATCCGAATTTGTATCGAATGCGAACTGCGTAGAAGGTGAGCACTCCGGCACCGAGGCCGACAGCGATCGCACCCATCGGGCCAACAAAACCAGATGCTGGCGTTATTGCTACGAGTCCCGCTACTGCACCGGTGGCAGCGCCAACTGCGCTCATTTTGCCGGTGTGAATATGGCCAAGAATGACCCATACAACGAGTGCCACTGCTGCCGCAGTGTTTGTTACGAGGAACGCACTGATGGCGAGTCCGTCGGCAGCAAGACCTGAACCGGCGTTGAATCCGAACCAACCGAACCAGAGGATTCCGGCTCCAAGAATTACGAACGGAACATTGTGCGGCTCAACACCACGGTCAACGCCGCGACGCTTGCCAACAAGATAGGCAGCTACAACCGCTGCTATACCGGCGTTGATGTGAACGACCGTACCACCGGCAAAGTCAAGTGCGCCGAGTTCGAACAACCATCCGTCACCAGCCCACACCCAGTGAGCTATCGGTGCGTAAACAAAAGTGATCCAGGCGACAAGGAACACGAGGTAGGTCGTGAACTTGAATCGCTCGGCAATCGCACCTGTAATAAGCGCCGGGGTGATGATGGCGAACATCATCTGGAAGATAGCGAAAAGCATCGCGCCATCTGCCGGATCGCTCGAGACATCTTTGAATCCTACGAAGTCGAAGTTACCAATGAACTGGCCACCCTCTCCGAACGCAAGGCTGTAGCCCCACAGAACCCAAACTACGCTGACCACACCCATTGATACAAAGCTGTACATGACTGTGCTGACTACGTTCTTACCGCGGACGAGACCGCCGTAGAAGAATGCCAACCCAGGAGTCATAAACAATACGAGGGCGGATGCCATTATCATCCACGCTACTGAACCAGAATCCATAGAAATCTCTCCCAAAAATAAAGCTGTTGAGCACAACTCAGATCAAACTCTATGGCGCAGGTGTTTCGGAAATATTTCGGAGGTGTGACGCATCGGTTACACAAGTCGATTCAGCAAGAAAAGTCTTCCAACTTCCAGCTACTTTTGGCGAGAATAACTAGCGCTCCAGAGAAATATCGGTAAGGATATTGCCAAATGATTATTGATTCACATTGCCACTCTTGGGAGCACTGGCCCTACCTACCTCCTGTCCCTGATCCCGGAAACCACGGTTCGGTCGAGCAACTGATCCACCAGATGAACACAAACGGTATCGATCGGGCAACAATCGTCTGCACTCAGATATTTCAGAATTTCGACAACAACGATTATGTTGCAGCCGCACTAAAGAAGTATCCGGATCGGTTCGAACAGTTCGCCGATGTCGACTCGATGTGGTCGGAGACTTACCACACACCGGGCGCTGCAAAACGGCTTGAAGAAGCGGCTGATCGCTGGCCGATGAGGGCGTTCACGCACTATGTGGCGGGTGAAGATGATGCCAGCTGGTTCAATTCACCTGATGGAATCGATTTCCTCGGAACGGCAGAGCAACTTGGCATCATTGCGAGTATTGCGGTAGGTCCGCACCACCAGAACGAAGTTCGCAAAGCAGCCGAACGACATCCGAATCTGAATTTTCTCTGCCACCACATGTCCGGTCTCAGAGCACACGGCGATGATGCCCGATCGAACGTTAATAACGTCACCGAATCGGCAAAGGTTCCCAACGTGTATCTCAAGCTATCTGGTTTTCACTACCTCACGGATACAACGTGGAACTTCCCTTACACGGATACCCGCTGGGTGTACGAAGAGTGCTACGAAGCATTTGGCACGAATATGGTGTGGGGATCCGACTTTCCGGTTGTGAAGAAGTCGATGACACACCTCCAGGCTTTGGAAGCGTTCCGAACCCACTGCGAATTCGTTAGCGATGCCGATAAACAGGCGATTTTGGGTGGAACTCTCGAAGGTCTTCTCAATCAAACCCGCGCCGTAAACAAGTAAACCGATTGGCCGTTCGTACCCACCGTGAATAGGCAACAAGCTCGATTTACTCTACACGATTCACGTAATTTGACCCTTTAGTACCAGCCCAATAGGGGGTTCACCTATGTCGAGCGTGGCGTACTTGCGATGAAGTAGCGAGAGGCGGTGATCTTCACCGTTTCCACACCAAATAAAACTTCGATGCAATCCTGACGATGTTGATAAAGGAATAACGACGGTCACCACGCGAGCGGTATCTAGTTCAAGGCTCACGATTTGAAGGATGTTCAGAACGACGATGAATCCGACAGCAACGAGCCCGACGCTCAGGCAGCTTAACGGCTTTGACGGGAACGATACCGTCCGCCCGCCGCAAGGCCCACGACCACGAGTAGCCACGCTCCTGCTGTTCCGTCGATCGAACCAGATGAAGGTGCCGAACAAGTGCCACCGCCAGATGTCTCATCGTCTCGTTCGACCGCAGACTCCTCGACTTGGTCATCATCGGTCGTCTCAACAACCTCGTCGTCAAGATCAGGAACCGCCGTGGGTTCTGGCACTTCCGTTGGTTGTGCGTTCTCGCTTGCTGTCGAGTCGCTGGCGGCATCGCTAGATTCAGGCGGAGCAGTAAGCAGTTTGTACGTCGGAGTCGGTTCAGCATCCGGTGTGGGCGTGGGACCAGGGGTTGCTTCGATATAGGGATCGGCTCCGATCTCCTCACGCCAACGGTCTTCAAAGCCATCGATCCCAAAGCCGTAGACGGTTTCCAGAGAAGCGTCGATGCCGATTCCAGTTCCGAGCGTTGTGAGCAACAACGCCATCTTCTCAGCACCGAACTCTTCAATCATATAGTTCACGGCACTTCGCCCTTGCCCGTAGGCAACAAGCGTGAGGTTTGGATCGCCAGGGAACGATCGCAGATTCTTCAACGGTATAAGACGGTCAGTCCCAATTGCCCATTCAAGGAAACGTTCATATGAAACGGTCTTGTCGAGGTTGCCATACTCGGCGAGCCCTTCGTTCAGCCACAGCGGGACGGATCCGCTTGAGTTGGCAGCGCGTGCAACCAAAATATGAGTCATTTCGTGGGTCGCAGTACCAATATCCGATCGACCCGCAAGAACCAGAACAACGCTCTCTGAATCGAAAGCCTGCCCTTCAGTGATCAATTCCCGACTACTCGCAAGACTGCGGGCAACGACCGCTTCGATCATCTCAGCATTGTTGTTGTACAGGGTCATTACGATAGGCGTTTCGACATCTGCACCTGTTATCGGCCCCATTATTCCCAGTGATTCTACTGCGGCTTCAGCAAGCCGCTCCGCACGCGTTCGAACCGGACCGTGATACAGAATGGTGACGGTGCCGAGCGTGACCTCTTCCCATTCGTATCGAGCATCGTCAAATCTCCACGTTTCAAGCTCAGTAAGATGGGTATCACCGTTTTCGTCGATGATCTCGAACCAGTACGTGATCGCCGTGCCGGGTGGGATGTAGCGATCACGACTGTTCGTCCGGTGGAATAGTTCGCCGTTCACCAACGGGCGGGTAGTTTGATCTAGTTCTAGATAGGCATATTGGGTTGTGCCGCGATCGCCAACCTCGAAAGTGACCCGGACGTCGTCGATTCGGAGTTCGGATTCAACGTCGAGTTTGAATGTCATACCTTCGGGGAACTGCGATTCGACACTCGAGGAAACCACGGTAACCGATTCAGTACTCTGTGCCGATACGGTCGTGCCGAACACCCAAAAGCTGGTTACGGCGATCACTACGATGAGTGCCGCGGCGATGGACGATCGTGTGAGCACTTTGTGTGAGGGAATAACGTTCAAGGTAAGTCGAGTAAGTGTTTGGGAGGTGATTTTCTGAGTTCCCGCAGGTATTTTGAAAAAACCTGTACCAACCGTTTTACGCCAAAACACCGTCAAAGGGATGCCCCCGCGGATCAATTGGCGGGCTATTCAGAATCGATCGATCGCCATGCATCGACGAAACGCCACGCTGCGCTGAGAGGTGTACCAATCCCAAGTATCCACAGCGCAACCAGTGGATATCCAGCCACCAGACAGACGACTGTAATGACCACTCGTTCCGGACGTGTCAGGAATCCAGCGGTGCCTTTAACCCCGAGCCCTTCAGCGCGAGCACGGACGTAGCTGACCATCAAGGACCCACCCACAGCGACATATGCCAACAATACACCCCTCTGATTGGCATCAACACCAGATGTGAAGTACATGCCTAGGCCAACTAGCAGGGCGATTTCGGATAGTCGATCGAAGACTGAGTCTGTTAGCGCCCCCCGCTTGCTCACGCTGTTTGTTGCTCTGGCGATGCCACCGTCAAGAAGGTCAAATACCGAACCGATGAGAACAAGAATTCCTCCGATGAGAAATTCTCCCTCACTGGCGAAATACGCTGCAACTAGGGCGATTAGCAGCCCGACTACAGTCGCGGCGTCGGGCGTGAACTTGAGAGCGATCAGCAGTGAAACCGCCGGTCGTTCGAACCATTTAGTGACCGATCCACGCAAGCCGTAACGGAGAGATTGAAGATCAGGCAAATGCTTACCAGCCCTGATATTTCGCTGGCGGTACGGGCTGTTTCTCCCGAACCTCGTTGTAGTAGTTGAGCACTGAATCGGCCACGTGTGCCCAGCGGTACTGATTGACCGTCGCCCGACCGCCGATACCCAATTGAGCTCTTAGTCCGGGATTCTCGATGAGCCGCTTGATCGCCTCAGCCATAGCAGCTTCGGCCTTTGGCGGTACCATCAGGCCTTCTTTGCCATCGGTCATCACTGAAGCAAACCCGGGTATATCGGAGGCAACTATCGGCGTTGAAGCCGACATCGCTTCGATGATAACGAAGCCGAAACTCTCCTTACCCGTATTCGGAGCCAGAAAAATATCGGCGTTCTGATAGTAGCCTGGGAGTTCTTCGTCAGACACGGGGCCAACGAACATAACATCATCAAGTGAACGTTCGCCCATGATCCGATACGACTCACGGTCGGGAACCCCGGCGCCGGCAACGATCAATCGAAGCTTCGGATACTGCCACTTGAGCAATGAGTACGCACCAAGTGCGTATCGCAGGCCTTTTCTCGGTTCGTTCACCCGGCCAACAAACAGCATATTCATCGCATCGTCCTTGAGGATCGACGGTTTTGGCGCGGGTTTTGAGAATCGGTCGACGTCGAGTCCATTAGGTATGACCGTGTAGTCGCCTTTGAAGTATCGATTGGCGAACTGCTTTGCCGGTTCGGAAACTGCGATCCGCCCGTTCAGACGAATGGCACCACGGTTCAGGATTTTCTTCCAAATAATGTAGCCCCTACCCTTACCTTCGTTATAGGCGTGGAACGTGCCGATGGTTGTCGATGGTGAGAATCGAGATGCAGTGAGCGCGAACATCGGCATCAACGGCTCATGGATGTGCACAATGTCGAATTTCTCGTTCTCGAGCATCGTCTTGAGGCGCCACTCATGCCATACCGAAAAAGAAATACGGGCTATTGAACCGGCAGTAGGTACGGGAACAGATCTTCCGAACGTTCGCAGTTCGACATCACCGATGTCGACTGCCGGTTCGTCTCGTGTGCAGGGAGCAAGGATCGATACCTTGTGGCCCCGCGCCTGTAGTTCACGACTCAAGGTGGAGATGTGGCGTTGCACTCCACCCGAGTGGGCGAAGTCGTAAGGTGATACTTGAGCTATTCGCAATCAGCACCCCCCTTCACTTGTTCAGGCCCGAACTTCGGTTAATAAAATTGCCAGAGCGATATTATCGAAAACAAAACGTGCCACTGGACCGATACGAGGCAATCATATTGGTTTTCCAGCGACACGCACTATTTCTTATGGGTCGTTCTAAAACGAATGGCTACTCGGCAGCGATAATAGTTTCCGGATCGTTTCCTTCGGCAAAGCCTTCAACAGCGACACGAGCATCGTCGTCACGCATCTGAACCGGAGGTGACTTCATGAAGTAGGCAGAAGCAGGCTCGATGGCGCCGCTAACGCCTTTGTCCATTGCGATCTTGGCGCTTCGGATAGCGTCGATTGCTACACCAGCAGAGTTCGGGCTGTCTTCCACTTCGAGCTTGAGCTCGACGTTGAGAGGTTGGTCGCCCCACGACGTACCTTCAAGGCGGATGTATGCCCATTTGCGGTCTTCGAGCCACGGGACGTGGTCGGATGGGCCGATGTGCACATCGTCGGTCGGCAGTTCTTTCTCGAGCTGCGACTGAACGGCATTGGTTTTTGAGATTTTCTTCGACTTCAGGCGTGCCCGCTCAAGCATGTTATAGAAGTCGGTGTTTCCACCGAAGTTCAACTGGTAGGTCTTGTCGAGTCGTACGCCACGGTCTTCAAACAGTCGGGCGAGTACTCGGTGAACGATGGTTGCACCAACCTGCGACTTGATGTCGTCACCGACAATCGGAACGCCACGGTCGATAAACCGTTTCTGCCAGTAAGCCTCTCTGGCGATGAATACCGGGATGCAGTTCACGAAAGCTACACCAGCGGCAAGTGCCTGTTCGACGTACCACTTGGTTGCCTGCTCGGAACCGACTGGGAGGTAATTGATCATTACGTCGACTTCACGGTCTCGCAAGATGCCAACAACGTCTGCAGTCTGTCCACCTGGGGTTGATGGGTCGTGGTTCACTTCGACAAGGTCTTCGAGGTATTCGCCGATTCCATCGTGGGTCATTCCACGATCGACTTTCACGCCCATGTTTGGAACGTCAAAGAACTGGATGGCGTTGTTGTTCTTGGAGACGAGTGCTTCAGAGAGGTCTTTACCGACCTTCTCAGCGTCGACGTCGAATGCTGCAACGATGTTCACGTCGCTCAAGGTGTATCCGCCGAGCACGTTGTGCATAAGACCAGGAATTCGCTGCGAGCCCTCGTCGATTTCGCTGTACTTGTGTAGTCCCTGTACCAGCGATGATGCACAGTTACCCGCGCCGATGATCGCTACGTTGATTTTGCCCAAGACCGAGCCTCCAGAAGTGAGATAAATGGGTGAACAGTTGAGTCGTCCGTGTGCAGTTGGTTTACGGCGCTCGCGTGTTCTGTTACACAGGGAAGATTAGTTCCTAGCTCGCAGAGTTATTAGGAACTATTTCGCCAAGTAGCAGCAGATAGTTCCGCGATGTTCCGTAGGTGGCATGGATATCGCTTCTATACCTCGTCCCTACCGTGGTGACAGCGGAGTGGAGGGACTTTTGGTGGGGAAGTAGGTCTATGTGTTGCGATCGCATGATGCCGACATCAGCAACCGAGATCCCTCCGCTCCGTATATCGCTGCGGTCGGAATGCTGGATCGTCGATGGTATCCAGAGGAGATCGGAAATCCCTAGACGCTCACGTGCATAGCTTCGGCGATGTCGGCGAGAGTATGGGTTTTTACGTGAGGATTTGCTCCCGACCATATGTAGTCGAAGTGCTGCCTGAGGATCCCCGAATAGGAGCTTCCTGACTGGAACTGGAACATCGGCACCAACCCGTCGATCGAACTGCCATCAACAGCCCCTCTAGGTTTCCCAAAAAGGTACGTCTCAACAAAGGTCGATTCAGCAGTAATAACTAGGTAAACCGATGGCCAATGATCGACAAATCGAACGTCGATACCAAAGTGATAGCGCGCTTCAGCTTCTTTTTTCATGGCGGCGATTACGTTCAAACTACGCCAACTGTCGTTGTACAGAGGACCCGCCTTGTATCGGTCTTCGCTTTCGAATTGAGCGCCGTCCTCCGCTACCGCTCTTGCCCGGGCAAACTCGCTAACAGGATTCACGAGAATAGCCCGAATCTGCACTGCTCGATCTTCTGCGGCCATCTGACGCAGGATCGAAGTGTGCCCGCGATCTCCGAAAAACTCCCGTAGCCCAATGCCCTGCAATAACACCTCGCCATCGGCTGATTCGAGTGCGGAAGCAATGGTCGAAGATGTTGTGGGGTCTGACGCTCTAGGCCCGAGCACTCCCTGCACCCCCTGACTCACTGCACCATTCAGAACGTCAGTGAATCGCGAGAGATATATCGAATCGAGTTCAGATGTTCCAGAGGCAATTAAATTACCGGGTACGCCAGTTCGTATTGGCGCGTTTGGCGCGGCGGTACTTCGAGTAGCCGGAACCATTTGCACGATCGATTTTGGCTCTACGAGTACCTGCACTGATTCCTCGGTGATAATCCAGGATTTACCGATTCGATTTGCGGGAATAAGACCAGCCTTCAACCACTTATAGACGGTCTTTTCACTGACGTTCAGCCGCACAGCAACATCTCGGACACTCAGATTCATTATTATTCCTATTAAGTAGTTAGTTTTCTGAATTATTCTTGAATAATACTAATTCATCCCTAATATTCGTTCAATGAAGCCTCTCGCGAGATTCACACGAGCAACAAAAAAGCCGCCCACACCAAAGTGCGAGCGACTTTGATTGAAACCTGTTGAATCGCCTTACCAGCCGACGGCGGCACCGTCTTTGCGTGGCTCTGAACCGGCGGTAAGCACACCGGTCTCGGCATCACGAGAAATGACCTGCCCACCACCTAATCTTGCGCGGTCATAACCAGAAACAACATTCACAGTATGGCCGCGTTTCTCGAGGTCCTTGATGACGTCGGGTGAAAGATCTTCTTCGACCAAAATATCCTGGCTACCCTCAACTTCCACTTTGAATCGTGGAGCATCGAGCGCTTCCTGCGAATCCATAGCGTAATCAATCATGTTCGACGCGACCTGCAGGTGCCCCTGCGGCTGCATGAATCCGCCCATAACCCCGAAGCTCAACCACATCTCGTCATCTCTGGTCGCCATCGCCGGGATGATCGTTTGGAACGGACGCTTGTTCCCTTCGAGATAGTTCGGGTGGTTCGGATCGAACGAAAAGAGGGAACCTCGATTTTGGAGGGCCATTCCGAGTTCCGGTACGACAAGTCCAGTGCCGAAGCCAGCGAACAGGCTGTTGATCAGCGAGCAGGCTGTGCCCTCGCCATCGACAGCGGTCAGGTAAACAGTGTCGGCGGCACCCATCGGATCGCCATACGAAACGTTGGGATCGGCCTGAACTCCTGATATTCCAGCACGGCGACGGTTGGCGTAATCCTTGCTCAACAACGGCTCGATCGGCACTTCGGCGACACGTGGATCGGCGACGTACTGGAACGCATCAGCGTAGCCTCGTCGCATCGATTCGATCAAATAGTGATATCGGTCGGCTGACTGGGCACCCATCGCCCCAATGTCGTATCCCTCAGCGAGGTTGAGAGCGATTAGCGCAGCAATACCCTGTCCGTTCGGTGGGCACTCCCACACATCTACGCCCCGATAGTTGACGCTGATTGCCTCGTCCCAGTCGGAGTGATGATTTGCGAGATCTTCTGCGGTAAGCCACCCACCCTCGGACTGGATAAACGCGGCAGTCTTCCTGGCTATTTCGCCTTTGTAGAAAACCTCGCTGCCACCCTCTGCGATCATCTGCAAAGTGTGACCCAGTTCGGGGAGAGTGATAATTTCACCGTATTGTGGTGCACCGTTCGCCGCCGAACCGGGCAGTAGCTGTCTGCCCGAAGGACGGTGATTCAGCTTAGAAACCGTGTCTTCCGATCCCCAGTTGTGGGCAATGACTTCCGATACTGCGTAGCCGTTCAGGGCGTAATCAATCGCTGGCTGGAGAACCTCACGGAGTGTCATTCGGCCGTACTGGTTGAGGGCGGTCTCCCAGCCGTGAACGGTACCCGGAACACTGACAGCGAAATGACTGCCTTCGTGGTTGTTAGGAATGGAGTCGAATCCGGCTTTTCGAACGTCATCGAGGTTCGCAGCTGCAGCCTGTCGCCCAGATCCGTTCAGGGCAACGACTTTGCGTGCACCTTTGTCCCAGATGAGGGCGAACATGTCGCCACCTATACCAGTAGACATCGGCTCAACGACGTTCAATACGGCTGCTGTAGTAACAGCAGCGTCGATCGCATTTCCACCGTCGCGAAGCATTTGCAATCCAGCCTGTGCCGCCAGCGGTTGGCTCGTTGCCACCGAGCCGTTTCGAGCGATAACTGCGGATCTGCGAGAATGAAAATAACTCATCAAGGATGCTCCAAAAAAACACGACATCTCGCACGTGTTCGGCGAGTCGGGTCATAGTAGCACCAGTGGTCAGCCTAGTTAGCCGTTTGCGCCAAAACAGACAGCGCACGAATCCAGGGTTTCCCCAACCGATCCGACCGTGTAGAGCTATACGGTATCGCTACACGGAAACGTGCATCGAGGAATTCAGGCCAACACCTTACCGTGTAGGGAGAGGGGCAGGTTCAGTTCAAAACAAGAACAATTACGCTACCGTGTAGGCGATCGATCAGGGTGGCAGGACAAGCGAACAGCCGATCAACTGGGACCCACCAAAACAACCTTTCGGGTTCCAGAAAATCCGCTAATGGTGGTTAGCGAGCTCGGGGGTTGAGGACATCGTTTAGGGCATCGCCAACGATGTTCCAGCAGAAGATAAGAAGCCACACAACGATAATCGGAGCAAGCAACTGCTCGGGGTGATCTCTCAGCACCGAAACGCTGGCACCCCCACGAGCGGTCACCTCGCCGATCATTACGCCAAGACTTGGCCGCGGTGGTTGAACGCCAAGGCCAAAGAAGCTCAGCACAACCTCGGAAAGAGCGATCGCACCAATTCCAAAACTCACCGAAACGATGATCGGGCTCACCACGTTGGGCAAGATGTGCCGGAACAGAATCCTCGGCGTCGACGTTCCCATCGCACGAGCCGCTTCGACGTACTCCGCCTCGCGAAGCACAAGTACCTGGCCACGCACCAACCTCATCATCCCGAACCAGCTCAACGGTAACAGCGCAATGCCAATGACGACATAGTCGACTATTCCGGAACTGACCAATCCCGACATACCAGTTGAATCCTCAACACTGCGCGCGAATTCGACGATTCGGGGTCTAAGTGTGGCTGCGAGCAAGATGATTAGCAGAATGTCGGGAAAGGCAGAAACCACCTCGCCAACCCGCATAATGACTGCGTCGACCCAACCTCGGAAGTACCCGGCAACGAGTCCAATCGTCACGCCCAGCAACAAGCTTCCCGTCGCAAACGATGTGACAGTGATGATGACGGTCGTCTGTATGCCCCAGACGACTCTCGTATAGAGATCGCGTCCGGCTCGATCAGTGCCAAACCAGTTTTCCGTACTTGGTCCCTGCTGAGTTCGCCTGAGGTTCGTCTCCTGATAGTCGTGAGTTTGAATAACGGGTGCGAAGATGCCGAGCAAATAGATGAACGCAACCAGTATCAGGCTGATGAATGCCAGGCGCCGTCTTCGAAAATTGGCCCAGATATTGCGCCAGTGCCCGCGAGCAGCCGGCACATCTTTCAGTTTCGGCTCCATCTCCTCTGGTGGATCAAATGTTTGACTGTTTTTCATTCGACTACTGCAGCCTTATCCGAGGGTCGACAATTGTGTAAGCGATATCGATGATCAGGTTCGCAAATACCAGCATTGCAGCCCCGAGGAGTACGAACGCTGTTAGCACGGGGAAGTCACGTTGGAATATGGCGTCGAGCGAAAGGCGACCAGCTCCGGGTATTCCGTAGATCAGCTCGACAATGAGTGATCCGCCGAACATGCCCGCGAGCGTGAATCCCATGATCGTTAGCACGGGCAGCAAAGCGTTTCGAGCGACGTGTCGATAGTTCACCACGAAGTTCGACATTCCCTTGGCGTGGGCGGTGCGTACGTATTCCTGCCCGATCACATCGAGAGTGCTGGCTCGCATAAATCGCACAAAGATCGCCGCACCCGGAATGCCTATCGTGAGGGCGGGAAGAATTATCTGAAGTGAGAAAAAACCACCCCAACCAGCGGCGGGTACCCAGTGAAGTTTTACCGCGAAAAACAGAATTAAAAACGGCGCGGTAAAAAACACGGGCATTGCGTACAAGATGAGCATCGAGATCACGATTGCGGGATCACGACCTGTACCCTGCCGCTTCGCTGCATAGAACCCCAGAGGTAGTCCAACAAGAACGGCGACTATCAAGGCGGCAATGTTCAACTGCATCGACACCCACAACCGTGGGGCGATGATTTCGAGAACCGGCTTGCCCTGGTAGTGATAGCTGTCCCCGAAATCACCCTTGAGCACTCCGTTAACGTACCGTACATACCGCACAGGGATCGGGTCATCCAGACCGAGTCGTTCCCGCTCCCGTTCGATCCGCTCGGGAGTAGCCCGATTGCCCAACCGAAGTTCCGCGGGATCGCCAGGCGCGCACATACCCATGATGAATACAAAGAAGGCTGCCAACGACAGCAACACGGGTGTCCAGAGCAAGCGCCTAAGGATGTATGCCAGCATCTGCGGTTACAGCCCTCCGTGTGCGCCGTGCAATTGGATAAATAATTACCCCGGCACCCAGCCAGTTGGCTGAGTCACGACATGTTTTCTACGTCGTGTTTTGCCTGGTCAATTTTGGTTGCGTTACCTGTGTAGAGCGAACTTTACTTATCGAGCCAAACGTCCTTGAGCTTCGCTATTGTCAGCGACGAGAACTGGTAGTCCTTCACCCACGGCTTGACGAGTGCCTTCGAATCGACACCCCACCATAGCGGCAACCACGCAGCCTCCGAAACCACGATCTGTTCAGCGTCGTTGTAGTACTGGACTCGCTTTGTAGCATCTTGCTCGGTCTGAGCCGACACAACGTAGTCATCCACCTGCGTGTTTGCGTATCCACCGTAGTTAATCGCGCTGTTAGAACGGAACAACACATCAATGAACGTCTGCGGATCGGGGTAATCAGCCTGCCATGACAGACCACTCCACGCCTGCAATCGCCCACGGTGCAAATCCTGAATGTACGTCGCCCATTCAACCTGTTGAATCTCGATCTCGATACCGAGGTTCTGTCGCCACATGTCGGCTACAACCTCTGTGGTAAGACCGGGAGAGCCACCGGTTCCAGGAACCGTAAGCACGATTCGTGGCCGGCTTCCGACATCGGCATACGCCGATTGAGCAAGCAAGTCTTTAGCAAGCTGCGGGTCGAATTCCAGTCCCTGAATCTCGGCTGAGAAACCGGGGAATCCGGGTGGAATAATTCCGTAGGCGGGTTTCACCAGGTTCGAGAAGACCTGATCGGCGATCAGTTGCTTGTCGACCGAGTGGTTTAGCGCCTGTCGGAAGTTGGCATCGTCGAACGGTGCTTTATTGATGTTGAAGCCGACGTATGACACTGCGAAGTTCGGCGGAACCTCAACGAGGTCTTTGTTGAGTTCTTCGGTCGGATCCTGAACTCGTTCGAGGTCGGCAAGACCAACACTCGTGATGTCGATCTCGTCGTTTTCGTACATCGCCATCGAAACACCACCGGCAAGATTGAAAACAACCTCGTCTAAGTAAGCCACACGGTCCCAGAAGTTGTCGTTTCTAGCCAGTCGAATGCGCTGACCGATTCGATATTCCTTGAGCGTAAACGGACCAGTGCTAACCGGCTCGTCAGTCCAGTTTCGCCCCAGTGACTCGACGTTGTTCTTGTTTAGAACAAACGCAGTCGGATAAGTGAGTTTCGCAATGAAATACGCTTTAGGGGCATCAATTGTCAGTCGGAGCGTCTGCTCGTCAACAACCTCGATTCCCTCAGCGGATGTCGCGTTGCCGTCGACAATGTCCTGAATACCTACGATGTCGCCCAAGAACTCTTCAGCAACTGTCGAAGCGGTATCCGGGTGAGCGGCTCGCTCGAGCGACCACTTGAAATCCTGCGCAGTAACCGGATCGCCATTCGAGAAAGTCAGATCTTTACGGAGCTTGAACTCATAAACTTTCCCGCCATCCGAAATCGACCACGATTCAGCAAGGTCGGGCTCAAATGGATTCGACGGGTTTGAACCAAGTCGCACGAGACCCGAGAAGACCTCTATTACGATTCCGTACGACGTGCCGTCTGTCACCAGATGCGGGTCCATGGTCGGCGGATCGCTCCAGAGTGTGTTGAACGCACCGCCCGACATGGGCCCTGAACCGTCTGAACTTGGCGCCGCATCATCTTTGCTCTGCAGGGCAGGAGCGATCGCAGGTCGCGTTGCCCGTGCTGCTGGCGGAGTCGATGTTGGCGGAGCAGATGCTTCAGTTGGAGACGCCGAGTCTCCGCTGCAAGCTACAGCAGCAATCAACGCAAGGCCGAGAGCCATCCCGAAAAATGTTCTTCGCATCAATCTAGATCCTGATTTCAACTTATCTTCTCTATCAGTCGAGCTTGCCTACCTACTTGCCTGAGAATCGGGCAGCAGCGACCGGAAGCTCCTAGTAATTAAGTGGTTAGTACGGTTTCACAGCATCACGTTTTTTTGATTTGTCCGTTCAAATGCAATTCGGTTTGATGAGGTCTCGTTTATTCATGGATTCATGAGTCAGATTCAGTTGATGACGATGCGGATTCCATCTGGGAACTCAGATATGACTTCAACAAGTCGTCCAGATCGCCATCAAGCACTGCCTGGGCGTCACCTGTCTGGTAATCGGTTCGATGATCCTTGACCATCTGGTAGGGATGTTGAACATAGCTGCGGACCTGCCTGCCAAATTCGGCCGACACGTGTTCGCCTTTTAGAGCGGCACGTTCTTCCGCTTTCTTCTGCATATCGAGGTCAACGAGGCGCGAGAGCAAAATACGCATTGCTACTTCACGATTT
Source organism: uncultured Dehalococcoidia bacterium (assembly GCA_913052475.1). Classification (GTDB taxonomy): domain Bacteria; phylum Chloroflexota; class Dehalococcoidia; order Lucifugimonadales; family Lucifugimonadaceae; genus Lucifugimonas. The sequence goes on along the minus strand of CAJXEJ010000021.1, from coordinate 14,288 downwards.
TGCGCCTGTGACCGCTCGTTTTGAACGGCTACTACAAGATTCGTGGGCAAATGCGTCAGGCGAATGGCTGTCGAGTTCTTCTGGACATTCTGTCCGCCGTTTCCACTCGCCCGGAAGACGTCGATTCGAAGATCATCCGGATTGATTTTTATTTCCTCAGTTTCGTCAGCCTCAGGAAGCACTTCAACGAGCGCGAAACTCGTGTGTCGGCGGTGATCGGCATCGAACGGCGAGAGCCTGACAAGGCGGTGAACTCCCCGTTCCGAACGCAGATACCCATATGCAAAGTTGCCGTCGATCTTGATAGTCGCACTCTTAATCCCGGCTTCATCACCAGGTGTCAGATCGAGTACATCGGCTTCGAATCCGCGGCGTTCCGCCCAACGGGTGTACATGCGCACAAGCATTTCTGCCCAGTCCTGGGCATCGACACCACCTGCGCCCTGTTTTACGTAAAGAATGGCCGAACGTGAATCATACTCACCGCTCAATTGCAGTTCAAATTCAAGTGTTTGTACCGATTTCGAATGCTTTTTAAGGTCGGCGGCGAGCTGTGTGCCGAGCGCGTCGTCACCTTCTTCAACGGCGAGTGCGAATAACTCGACAGTGCTTGTGACATCGCTGGAAAGGCTGGTCCACGTTTCGAGTTCGCCTCTAACGGCAGCAAGCTTGCGCATCTTCGACTGGGCATGTTCCGGATTGTCCCAGAACCCCGGTTCGGTAGCTTCTTTTTCTAGCGAATCGACGTTGCTTTGGAGTTCAATGAGGTCAAAGTCGCCTCACGATCTGCTCAACGCGCGAATTCAACTCTTCGGCATCGCCGAGGAGCGTTCGCATATTCGAAGTTGTCGATTCGTTGTTTGCCATTGCTGCCCCGTACAGAACTCCCGCGGAACTGGAACAAAGCAGTTGCGGTTCGTCTGCACAATCGGTCAATTGTATCAACCACAGTGTTGGTGCACCCGTATTTTCTGTTAGCAGTACGACCCATAATGCAGACCATTTGGGGCAGTCAAATGTTATCTTTGGCTCATCGGGGCGTGGCGCAGTCCGGTAGCGCACTGCACTGGGGGTGCAGAGGTCACAGGTTCAAATCCTGTCGCCCCGACCACATATTCCGGATTCAGGGACTCACGTATTGCGTGAGTCTTTTTGTTGCTCTGGCGAATCGAAATACGAGCCGCGACTAGCTTGCAGGTTGGCCATGGGCGGGCTCGCGCAGCGTCAGGAAAACAAACGAAGCGCAGATCAACAGGCCTGCGCCAACCCAGAGCACTATTTCGTACGATCCAGTTTCGTCTTTTACCCACCCGGCAAGCACGGGCATCGAAAACAACGCGATGTTGTAGATCGGCGCCAGCAATCCACGGATTGTGGCGAACCGTTTACGCCCAAATAGGTCGCCAACCAACGCCCAGTTGAGCCCCGAGCCGATCTCGGTTCCGGCGAACAAAATCAGTACTGCAAATATCGGCCATGTTCCATCGACGAGATTAAGCAGAACAAGCGAAGTTGCTGCCGAGATGTAACACCCTGCCAGCATTCGCGTTCTACCGAATCGATCACTCAGCCATCCAAAAATAAGTATTAGAGGTACTGAGACCAGTGCAAGCATTCCTATCAGGTTTGCACCCGTCTGCTGGGTTTCGCCTTTCCATACGAGAATCGGCACAAAATGAACGAAGATCGTGCCATGAACCGATATCCTGAGAACCGTGCCCAGCGCGAGGGTCCAGAACGCTCGTGTGCGAATGGCTTCTTTCGCCGTCCAGTCGCCATCTGCTTCAGGAATTTCAGCTGTCTGTGTCTTCCCGTCCGTGGATTCTGGCATCACTATTAACGGATCCCCGTCGGGCCCAACACCGATCGATTCGGGTGACCGCTTGTAGATAATCCCAAGAGGCGCGATGAACACGACCATCCCGACTCCGACCCAGATCGCTGTGGTGTCCCAACCCCAACGAAGCACCGCAACCGACAGCAAAGGAACCATGATGGATCCGCCGAGTCTGAATGCGGCACTATTGATAGACATCACCATCCCGCGACGTCTTGAGAACCACGTGTTCAGCGCGGTGGTCGATGCCTGCATAAAACTCGTCGAAGAGCCGAGCGAAACGATGAACACGTAGACGAGTAAGAACGAGAAAAACGTGCTTGTTTGCGAGAGGAGGATGTACCCAATACCGGTCACCAGCGTCCCGGCAATCATCAGGCGTCTTACGCCATATCTATCAAGCAGCCAACCGGTGATGGGACCGACAAGTCCGTTCTCAACACGAGACAAAGCAAACGGCATCGCGGTTTGTGCCGTTGAAAGACCCAAACTTTGCGAGATCGGGATGAAAAATACTGTGAAACCCTGCCAGTGAACCGATCCGCCCAAACCGTTGGTTAGTGCCGATGCGGCAACGATATTCCAGCCATAAAAGCGTTTCTTCTTTACGGGCTTACCAGTTGGTGGGGCAGTATCGGCTTCCGGGGAACTCACGCTTCGCGCTTCCTCGTGTTCTTCGCAAGTCGGTCGTACATAACGATGTTCACGGTCATGCCAAGGTTCAACGACATCGTAGTGGGGATTTTCACCACATACCGACACTTTTCAAGGATTCCGGGACTTACCGAGCCATTTTCAGGCCCAAAGATGTAGCAGGCTCGTTCGGGATGAACAAAGTTCGTCAGGTCAACAGCATCGTCTGTAAGTTCTACTGCCACAGGGGTACAGTCGTTCGGCATCACGCAAAAAATGTCATCGACTTCGAGGATCGGTACATGACGATAGGCGCGACCGGGATCGGTCGATAGTTTGCGAACGTTAATCGAAGAATCCTTCGATCCAAGGATCACCATTCGTGCCGAAAACCCCAACGCCGCTCGCAAACTGTGACCGACATTGACACCGTCGGTCGGTCGGTCGAGGGCAATACAGGCAAAACCGCGCTGGGGGAGAGTCGATTTTCGCTTTATGTGGCGCTCCATCTGTCGCTTGGAACGGGATGTATATCCGGAAGTCAATTTGGTGCAGGAATATCCATTGGTGGTCGTTGTTGCCAGTCAGTAAGTTGCTCGTAAGCGTGCCCGACACGTAGAACAGTTTTTTCGTCGAACGGATGGCCCGTAATCATCATCCCGATCGGCATTCCGTCTTCTGTATAACCGCAGGGTATCGAGTGTGACGGTTGCCCGGTAACGTCGAACACCCCTGTGAACATCGGTATCTCGCCTCCGCCACCCGGATTACCGTTAGACGGAGTACATTCGGCGATCATCGGGGTTTGAATCGGAACCGACGGCGTTATCAACACATCAATCCGCTTCATCGAAGTTGCCATCTGTTGGTTGAACCACAGTCTTGCTCGTTTGGCACGTATGTAGTCGATTGCAGGAATGTTGAAACCCGCTTGTATACGACTTCGCACGGCGGGAGTGTACTGCTCGGCGTTCTTGGCAAGCATTTTTTCGTGGACGGACACTGCCTCGGGTAGGAGCACACCAAGGTTGATCGCTCTCCCCTTGTCGACCCACGGCATCGAAAGTTCAACGACTTCAGCGCCGTTTGCTGACATTAGTTCGATCGATGCATGAACCGATGCACCAATTTCAGGATCGACAAAATCATCGAAGAAATAGTCGGTTGGCACGCCGATCTTAAGACCGTTCAGTCCTCCATTCAGGTCCTCAGTGAAATCTGGTACCGGCTGAGCTGATGATGCAGGATCTCTTGAATCGTGGCCCGCAAGTACGTTCATCATTAGCGCACAATCCTGTGTCGTGCGGGCCATAGGTCCGACGTGATCCATGCTCCACGAAAGATCAAGCACGCCTGCCCTCGAAACCCTGCCGTATGTCGGCTTCAATCCAGCGATGCCGCACAGAGCCGCCGGCATTCGAATCGATCCACCCGTATCGGATCCAAGTGAAACCGGCAGCATCCCCGCCGTCACCGCGGCAGCCGAACCCGAGCTCGACCCGGCTGTAATTCGTTCGTTGTTCCATGGATTCTTTACGTCGCCGGTATGGGAATTGAGTCCGGTAAATCCGAGCGCAAATTCGACGAGATTCAGCTTGCCCATGAAAATCGCACCCGCAGAGCGCAGCTTCGCCACAACAGTCGCATCGAACGTAGCCATATTGTTGGCAAGCACCCGTGATCCACCCGTGGTTTTGGCCCCAGCAACGTCGATTAGATCCTTCAGACCGACGGGAATTCCGTGTAGCGGTCCAAGATACCGGCCCGCTGCGATTTCAGCTTCGGCAACCCTGGCATCTTCGAGTGCCGATTCCTCCCACACCTCAAGAAACGCGTTAAGGGTTGACTGTAGTTGAGCGATTCGATCGAGAGACGATTGCGTCAGGTCGACGGGTGATAATTCACCACTCTCAAGCAATGGAGCAAGTTCACCGACCGATTTGTACGCGAGGTTCGAGTTATTGATGCTTGCCAAGGCTAGCCCGACTCTCGCTGAGAAGGCGTTGGCACGAAGATCTCAGCCGGTTCGAACCCGGTTGTATCGATTTCTCTAATGGTCGAATAGGCAGCAGCTACAATCACACCAAAACCGCCAATATCGGCAGCATCTTCGGTCGAAATTTCGAGTTCGTGTTCTCCGGCTCGTTCTGAGAACTCTTCCGGGGTGTCGGTTGATGTCATTTATGGAATCTCAAAATCTAGTTTTTCAATTGCACGGCAGTATAAACCTGCAACGTTTGTATCGTGCTAATCTGAACGGTCTATGCAAATTATCGACACGCTCGTAACTCTCGTTTCAGAGGCACTGGATTCCGCCCAGACTTCTGGTTCTCTTCCGACCGCGGGCGATGTGGAAATCAAAATCGAACGCCCGAAACTTGCCGAGCATGGTGATTTCAGCACCAGCCTACCTCTTGCGCTGGCGCGATCAACACGGATGGCTCCGCTACAGATCGCCGAAGCTATTGCAAACGCTGTTCCAGAGCACTTCATGGTCGGCAATGTCGCTCATGCGGCCCCGGGATTCGTGAATTTCACTCTTTCGACAAGCTGGCTCCAATCACAAGTAAACGTAGTCAGGAACGCTGGCGATGAATTCGGTTCGGTTGAAACTGGCAAGGGGCAGAGCGTTCAGGTTGAATTTGTAAGTGTGAATCCGACAGGCCCGCTTCACGTCGGTCACGCTCGCGGAGCCGTGATTGGAAGTAGCCTGGCCAACGTGCTCGACGCGGCCGGGTATGACGTTCAGCGTGAGTATTACGTGAACGACGCCGGGAATCAGATGCGAGTGTTCTACGACACTGTCTACTCTCGCTACATGCAGGCAGCGGGTCACGATGAGCCGCTACCCGATCCCGCCTACCCGGGAGAATACCTTCAGGAACTTGCGTCCGACCTGCTCAACGATCTAGGCGATAGCTCGGTATCCAAAGAGAAGTCAGAAGCGATCGCCGTTCTCGCACCGGAGTCGCTAAAGCGAACACTCAAAGATATTCGCAACGTGCTTTCATCACTCGGCGTTGAGTACGACCAGTGGTTCCATGAGAGCGAACTGCTCTCATCGGGTCGATTTGACGAGGTTTTGAACTTTCTCGAAGACTCCGATCTTGTTGTGGAACGCGACGGTGCGAAGTGGTTCGCTGCCACCAAGCTCGGTCTCGAAGAAGACATCGTTGTAATTCGCAGTGGTGAAGGTGGTCCAACTTATTTTGGCACTGATATTGCCTATCACCACGAAAAGTTCATGGAGCGTAAGTTCGATCGCGTCATCAATGTGTGGGGAGCTGATCATCACGGGCACGTCGCTCGAATGCACGCACTACTCCAGGCGTTCGGACTCGATCCCGACCGACTCACAATCATCCTGAACCAGATCGTCAATTTCTCGAATGAAGGCGAATCACTCAAGTTCAGTAAACGAAACAATGTGATGGTCACCGTCGAAGAACTTATCGAAGAGGTTGGCTCCGATGCCTGCCGATTCACTTTCCTCAGCCGCTCGCCCGAATCGCACATGGAATTCGATCTCAGTCTTGCAAAGACCCAGTCGTCGGAAAACCCTGTCTACTACGTTCAATACGGTCACGCCCGTCTTGCATCGATATTACGTACGGCTGCTGAACGAAAAATTGATTTCGATACGGCTGATCTGTCGTTACTGACCCACGCCCGTGAACTCGAGCTAATTCGAAAAATCATTGAGTTGCCGGCAGTGATTGAACGTGCCGCTGAACGACTCGAACCGCATCATCTGCCGCACTACGCAATGGATCTGGCACGGTCACTCCAACGGTTCTACGAGGACTGCCGAGTTGTCTCATTGGAAGAGGGCGAACTCGAAATTTCTCGGGCTCGACTGCAACTGGTTGAAGCCGCCAAATACGCGCTGCACCGAACTCTCAACCTGATGGGCATGACTTCTCCCGAACGCATGTAGCCAGTACGAGCGGCGCAAAGAACCTACGTAACCGACTGACCCGCGTGATCCAGCCCGGCATCGACGTACCGCTCGATTCTTCTCACGTAGGAAGCAGCAGCACCTTTCATCAGAGCAGTGTGACGCTCCCGTACGGTGCCAAGTGCCTTGCCGGGCGTGCCTCGAACAAGCGCATTGTCTTCAAAGACTGTGTTCTCGTTGAGCGTGGAACCAGCGGCAACGAGCGAATTGTTGCCAATCACAACGCCTTCGTTCAGTGTGCTGTTGTTGCCGAGAAGACTGCCATTGCCGACTTTCCGTGCATGGCACACAACCCCGTGCCCAATGGTGACATCGTCGCCAATTTCAGCGTCATCATCGGCATGAAGTACCGAATTGTCCTGAATGTTGGTTCCGGCGCCAATCTTGATCTTGCCCGAATCGGCTCGGATCACCACGCCCGGCCAGATGCTTGAACGGGGACCGATCTCGATGTCGCCAATGAGATAAGCGGTTTCAGAAACAAAAGCAGTCGGGTCGATTACCGCCGATTTGCCATCAAGTGATCGAATCATTTGCGATTTACCCCTAGCAAACTAGTGATGCCGGTCGATTCTTAGCTTTAAGGAAGTCGTTCGAAGTTAAGGTCAAGAATCTGGTTCGTGGGTGATCCCACAGGATTCCATTCCCATGTTTCCTTGGCTTTCACATGGTCGCCATCTCGAGTGCCGAGATAGAAGCTGATTACCCCATGTTTAAGATCTGCTTCGCTGACCGGGCCAAGTACCACCTGAACATACTCGCCATCAAAGGTCCTGGACCGGGGAGAACCACCGTGGATGAACTCGGCATAGATCGTCTGGCCGGCAGGCCCCGGCTCACCATCGACGATGTACTTACCTTCAAAAATAATCGGGAACTGAGGTGGTCCGGCAATCGGAGTGAAATCTTCTCGATCGTAAGGCGTTGGTTCGACATCGCTGGTACACGCCACGGTGGCCGTGATCATCAGGACGAGTGCCATCAGACCAAATCGCGAAAACATGTTGTTTTTAGTCACGTTAATGTTGTTCAAATGAGTGGGTGGTTCTTGTGCCAGGTAGTGGCAAGTTCATATGCTGCGGCGGCTCGTATTACGGTCGTGTCACCGAATTGCGGACCGATGAACTGCAGACCGACCGGCAATTCATCGGACATGCCGCCGGGAATTGATATCGCTGGCAGGCCGGCGATGTTCACCGGAATCGTGCAGACATCATTCATGTACATCTGGAACGGATCGTCTGTTTTATCGCCGATCTTGAACGCGGTTCCCGGTGATGTTGGTGTAACCAGCGCATCGAACTTCAAGAAGCTATCAGTGAACTCTCGTCTGATGAGTGTTCGAACCTGTTGCGCTTTCTTGTAATAGGCGTCGTAGTAACCCGCAGAAAGTGCGTAGGTTCCAAGGAATATCCGACGTTTGACCTCGTCGCCGAATCCCTCGCCACGGGCTGCTTCTGTCGCCTGCGCCGACGTGTCGGCCTCCACGGCACCCAGACCGTATTTCACGCCGTCGTATCTCGACAGGTTTGCCGATGCCTCAGAAGGGGCGATGATGTAGTAGACCGCTAGAGCATGATCGGTGAGTGGGAGCGTAGTTTCGCGAATGTTCGCACCAAGATCCTCAAGTGTTTGGAGCGATGCTTCAAACGCTTCTTTCACACCGGGCTCAATGCCATCAACAAGATATTCCCTGGGAACACCAATGTTCATTCCACCGACACCGACTTCAATATCCTGCGCAAAATCAGTGAACGGTGCTGCCACTGACGTGGAATCCCTGTGGTCGTGACTCGAAACGATGTTTAGTGCGTCTGCGCAATCTGCAACGCTACGTGTGAGCGGTCCGATTTGATCCAACGACGAACCGAACGCAAGCAAGCCGAATCGACTTACCAGACCGTATGTCGGCTTCATGCCAACGATTCCACATAGGGAAGCCGGTTGGCGAATACTCCCACCAGTATCGGAACCGAAAGAAACAAAACATTCGCCAGCCGCTACGGCAGCAGCGGCTCCACCAGAACTGCCTCCGGGAACCAGTTCGGTATCCCAAGGATTATGCACAGCTCCGAATGCCGAGTTCTCGTTCGATGATCCCATTGCGAACTCATCGAGGTTCCCTTTACCCAAGATGATCGCACCGGCATCTTTCAGGTTGCGAACCGCAGTGCCGTCATAAGGAGGGATATATCCCTTCAATATTTTTGAAGCGGCGGTTGTTTCAACATCTTTCGTCGAGAAGTTGTCTTTGACCATAATCGGAACGCCAGTTAGGGAAGTCGGTTTCTGCCCTGATCCTTGCAATCGCTGATCGGCAATCTCAGCGTCGGCAATAGCCCGTTCAGGAGTAACCGTGATGAACGAATTCAGGCTGGGTTCGAGAGCGGAAATTCGTTCGAGTATTGATCGCGTGGCTTCGACTGAGGAGATTTCTCGGGTATCGAACATGGCCCGGAGCTCACGTGCAGTCGAGAAGTAAAGATCGGAATTGGCGGACTGGGTTGTCATTCGGTGTTTCTAACTGAGCAGGAATTCGGTGATTTGAGCAGAATGTATGTGGGTTATTCGAGAACCGGGCGAACCCGAACGAATTCACCATCACGGTCGGGAGCGTTTCGAAGTACGTCGTCCTGATCGAGCGGAGGTTGCGGTTCGTCTTTGCGCATTACCGTATTCGAATCGGTTGTATGACCGGTGGCCTCAACGCCATCCGTCTCGACGGTTGAAAGCGATGCGAAATGCCCGAGGATATTGGAAAGCTGCACTCGCATGTCTTCCGTCTCTTCGTCGGAGAGTTTTATATATGCAAGCCGCGCGATGTACTCAACATCTGCCGAAGTTAGTGGATCCATATGTTTCCAAGTTTTGTGACCGTTGCTGTGTCCATTTCGTCAGGTAATGGACACAGAATTTCGACCGTTATTCATTGCGAAAGATCGAGTGTAGCAGCGGGTAAAAGGTCGAGGGTTGAATGAAACGCACTGAAACCACACCTGAACTGTTTGACACCTCTGATTCTGGTTGCCTAGAATCGAGTCCCGTGTAGGGTTATTTTTTACAGGAACTCCTGAGGCCGTAACCCCACCCGAGGATGTGTGCAATCTCTGCAAAGAGCCGTTTTAACCAGATATCGAATTCGGTATTAGTTCTCACCTGCATCGACAGGCGGTTGCACTTCCCCTCCAACAGATCACTTCCGTTACACATCTCGGCAGCTACGTCGGGTCGACGCGAAACCGTTAACATTCACGAGGCCGGAGCCAGCACATGAGCAAATTCATTTTCGTAACGGGTGGCGTTGTCAGTTCCCTCGGAAAAGGAATCGCGGTAGCGTCGATCGGCAGAATGCTGAAGAGCCGGGGAATGTCAGTATCGGTGCTGAAACTCGATCCCTACCTGAATGTCGATCCCGGCACTATGTCGCCATATCAACATGGCGAGGTATTCGTGACGGTCGATGGCAGCGAAACCGATCTCGATCTGGGCCACTACGAGCGATTCATTGATGTCGAGCTGACCGAACTCTCGAACGTCACGGCCGGGCAGATCTATTCAGAAGTAATCGCCAACGAACGTGCCGGCCAGTATCTTGGTGGCACGATCCAGACCGTACCCCACGTCACCAACCTTATCAAGGACCGCATTCTCAGGCTTGCTGAGAAATCCCAGGCCGATGTTGTAGTGGTTGAAGTTGGGGGAACCGTTGGTGACATCGAAGGTCAACCGTTTATCGAGGCGATCCGCCAGGTTCGTAACACAGTCGGCCAGGGCGACACCTTCTATGTTCATGTCACCCTTCTCCCTTTTCTGGGCACCACGGGTGAGTTGAAGACAAAACCGACTCAACACAGCGTCAACACTCTCCGAGGGATGGGGGTTCAGCCCGATGCGATTCTTTGCAGGGCCGATCAAGAAACTGGTGAAGATGAGAGACGCAAGATAGCGCTTTATTGCGACGTTACTACCGAGGCGGTGATCTCGCTTCCAACTCTGGCGAGCGTGTACGAAGTGCCGTTGCATTTGGAAGCCGAGGGTTTTGGCACGATTCTGACAGACGGTCTCGATCTTCCCGACACCACCCCCGATCTAGATTCGTGGCGCACTATCGTGAGGGTTGACGAGGAAGAGCACCCAGAGATCGACATCGCCCTAGTAGGCAAGTACGTCGAGCTACAGGACTCTTATCTTTCGGTTGTGGAAGCCCTCCATCACGCAGGTCTACACAACGACCGAAAAGTGAACATCCAGTGGATCGCTGCTGAAGATATCGAAAAGCACGGTGCCGAGCAGCTGCTTGGAACGGCTCGAGGAATCGTCGTGCCGGGCGGCTTCGGTGAACGCGGCCTTGAAGGCATGATTGCAGCAGCAAACTACGCACGAACCGCGAAGATTCCCTACCTTGGATTGTGTCTTGGTATGCAAGTCATGGTGGTCGAGTACGCCCGGAACGAACTAGGCATTGCCGATGCGACATCTCTAGAAATCGATCCCGACGCAGCAAGCCCTGTGATCGCTTTCATGGAAGGACAGGAAGAGCTTCACTCTACCGGTGGCACGATGCGACTCGGTGTTTACCCATGTTTCCTCAAGGAAGGGACGGTGGTGCGAGCCGCATACGACAAAGAGTCGACCGATGAACGACACAGGCACCGATACGAATTTAACAACGAATATCGAATCCAGTTGGAAGAAGCTGGGCTCATCGCTTCCGGTACATCGCCTGACGGCTCGTTGGTGGAAGTCACCGAGGTCTACGGTCACCCGTTTATGGTCGGCAGTCAGTTCCATCCGGAATTTGGATCACGACCGGAACGACCACACCCCTTGTTCAGAGAATTTATCCACATCGCTCGCAACACTTTGAGAGAAGGCGGGCAGCACGATTTCTTCGGAGAAGAGTAGCCAGCGGGTGCGCCGAATAGACCTGTTGACCTGTAAGGACTAGTTTTTTTGCCCAGCGTTTTGATAACATTGATTGAAACGAACGAATGAACCGGCTCGGGATCTTCGTTGACACTTTATCTATGCCCGTCACTCAGTAATGATCGATTACTGCCATCGGGCTTTCCCTTTACAGGAACTCAGATACCCGCTCATATGAGCGACTTCGCCAGTCGATATTTCACTTCTGTGCGACCTACCGCTCTAAGCGCAATCAAAATTTAGACTCGTCGATATCTGGCATATGCATGCACGGATGTCCCACACACAGACAGTCTTCAACACTCACTCCATTTATTTCTCAAGGACATTCGCTGATTCGGCCCGGAAAGTCGTTGGTCAACTTTGATCGACAACGTGCAGTGCGGAATCGCCAATTCAAACGGATACCAGCAGGAGGAACCTAAGCTGACTACCCAAACCAGATCCCAATCTCGCGGTGGCAACCGCCGTAGGTCAGGCCGACGTCGATCACGAGGCGGCGGCGGCGGCGGACGTCTGAGTGGACTTCCGAAAGACAATTTCGAGGTAGACGAGAGCACACTACCCGATTTAGGGAATCTGGGCGCAAAAACGAACGATGAACTCCGCCAGATGGCCATCGACAAAGGCATCAAGCGAGTTCCAACTCAGCGAAATGAATTGGTTTTAGAGGTTCTGGCAAACGTAGCAGAAACTACCGACCAACTGGTTGGTGCTGGGATTCTCGATCATTTTGGTGATGGCTATGGCTTCCTGCGAACACCGGGCAAGCGTGGCGGAACAGAAGATATATATGTTTCACAAAGCCAGATACGTCGATTCGGACTCCGACAGGGCGACATGGTCGCCGGTCAGGTTCGCCCTCCGACCGAGGGAGAGAAGTACTTTGGGCTAATCCGTGTTGAGCTTGTGAACGGATACGATCCAGAATCGGCTATGAAGCGACCGAAGTTCGATCAGTTCACATCGGTTTATCCGAATGAACAGATTATTCTGGCGACCACTCCAAAGATGATGTCGACTCGAATGGTCGACATGGTGGCTCCAATCGGCAAGGGCCAGCGTGCACTCATCGTTGCGCCACCAAAGGCCGGTAAGACCGTCCTTCTCAAGCAGATCGCCGCCGGTATTACCGAGAACAATCCTGAGATTTACATCATCGTTGCTCTGATCGGCGAACGACCTGAAGAAGTAACTGACATGCGCCGCACTATTAAAGGTGAGGTGTTCAGTTCGACATTCGACGAGCCGATCGGAGATCAGTGCCGCACAGCTGAAGTAGCCCTCGAACGAGCACGGCGTCTTGTCGAGAGCGGCGAGGACGTCGTCGTACTGCTCGATAGTATTACTCGCCTCGCGCGTGCATACAATCTTTCGGTTCCAAGCAGCGGTAAAACGCTGTCGGGAGGTATGGACCCTAACGCTCTCTACCCACCGAGGCAGTTCTTTGGAGCAGCCAAGAACTGTGAAGAGGCAGGCAGTCTCACTATTATCGGAACAGCGCTTATAGATACCGGATCGCGTTTGGACGACGTCGTTTACGAGGAGTTCAAAGGTACCGGTAACATGGAATTGCATCTTGATCGCAGAATGGCAGAACGCCGTCTGTGGCCTGCAATCGACATCGAGCGCAGTGGTACGCGCCATGAAGAGTTGCTTCAGGACGATGGGACATTGAAGCAAGTCTGGCTTCTTCGCCGAATGATGGGAATTATTGGGCAAGACTCCAATAGCCCAACTGAAGCTGCCGAACGAATTCTCGAACGAATGTCTCGAACCCAGAGTAATGAAGAGTTCCTGGGCTCGATAACCAAACCAGAAAAGGTTTAGTTGAAAAAGCGAGTTTGCGAATATTCAATGTATTACGTTGCGCAGATGTAATTCTCTGGTAACGCAAACTCGCTTTATATTGTTACAGAATTCGTTGACACTCGTTCAACAGTCTCTTTATAGTTCGTCGGAATAGGTTTATACGGCTCGGGATCACATATTCGGCAACGGATGTGTGTTTCTCATAAAGAATCGTAGAAATCGTCAAAGGGCATACACTGAACGGGTTGACATCGTATTCACTGCGATGATTAAATCGCTTGGGTTTGTCCCGAAGTCTGGTGTCGCGCGTGCCGGTTGGCTGACATTTGGACTGTACTAGAAATAACGGAGCCGGTAACCCCTCCGCAACTGCGGAGGGATAAAAGTATGGAGATCTCCGGGTTTCATACCACCTGGCAATGGTGGAAGAATTTATTTTCTGCCTTCTGCCATTGTTGTGGGTGAATACGCGGATGCAAGGGGGACTGAAGCTGTGAAGCTATCAGTTAAATTGCTTTCCGGGCTTACGCTTATTGCGTTGGTTGCGGTAGCTGTTATAGGCCTCTCTCACTCCGCCAGTGCGGCAGTGGATGCTAAGGTGTACGTCACCAACAAAGCATCTGGACTGACCACAGAGCCTTCAACGGCTGTGTCAGGTCGGAAATCTGCTACCACGGTGTATGGGACTTATGCCTCAAATGCTTCGACTGGAACAACGGCACGAGACATCGTTACTAATTCCGATCGATTCATAGTCACAATTATTGACGCGGACCTAAATACAACAACCACGGTCACTAGCAATGAGCGTGATAACTTGGGTTACCATGGCCATGCGGTCGGTACCGATGTTACCCAGGTTGCTGGGTCAGGCTTTAACTCCGCTGGTGACAAAATTCAGGTCACCCTCACGGATAAAGCTACAAGTCCAATCATTGGAGCTGTCAGCGCCATCAAGGTGGTCCAGACCGGTACGAGTATTGCTGTTACAGGTGTCGCTGTAACCGTTGACTTCGCTGGTGATGGCACCAACCCGGCGCTGCTCACCCTTCAGGTTAACTTCGGCGCCTTTGGTGATGACGCAAACTTTGACATCGTCTACCCAACGTCACTCGTGAACAC